>DASQUN010000172.1:0-6818 GCA_035641275.1 Candidatus Udaeobacter sp.
AATCTCGCGCACCCGCTGTGGTCCAGACCACTCCGTATAATCGTTGTGCGCCGAGAGCACGGGCTCGCGGATGAGCTTCGCCTCCCGCTCCCCCTCGTCGCCCGAGCGCAGCGTGTGGTCGAAAATCACCACGCGCGAAGCGCCGGACGCGCTCTTGATCAGCTGCTCGACCTCCGGGTAATACACCGACTTCAACTGCTCGCCGTCGAAGAAGTCAGTGACTTGTGTCTTGTGCTCGACGAATACAAAACCCTGCTCGTCCAGCGATAATCGATCCGCGAGCAGCCGGCCGTTACGAACCGCAACCCGCTTAAGCTCGTGCGCTCCCGTCCTACGCCGGCGAATATTGTTCGGCCCGAAGGTCTCGTTAACGAGCTTTTCGCCCGTGTCCACCGTGTAGGGAATATCAACAGTCGCCTCTTGAATCATACGAACTCCTCCCCGTTACTTCGGCGACCCCGAGTTTCTGGGCGGGCATTATGGCAAAATCTGTTGCCTCGACCCACGTGCGTCCTATTTCCATCGGCAAAGCCGGTGCCTATAAATGCCGGCTGCCGCGCGTCTCCCCCAGTTTCTCCAATCTCAAAGGGTCGCCTTCCTGTTTCACCTAGTTCGCCAGTATTTTCTTCACGCGCTCGAGAACCTCTGGCGGAGAATCGAAGATTTCTTTTACCAGCGATTCCAGCTCTTCTCCGGATGTCGGTTCCACATCCATCCGGGCCTTTTTCGCTTCGGCAAGGACCTCGGGGTCATTCAAGGTCTTAACATAGGCTTCTCTTAGTATCTTAACTCTTTCAGAAGGCGTGCCCGGCGTCACCATCATCGGACGGCCAAAATCTCCGGCAGCCAACACGACCTGGGCAACACGGCGGTTATTTGCCGCAACCTTATACTGATCGAAGATTTCGAGAATGGTGGGTACATCGGCTGCCCGTGAATCTCTCTTCCGTGAGGTCTGGAGGATATGCCGGTCGAAACCCTTTTTGTGCCACGTATCAAAAGGTTCGCGGCCATAGTGAGCGGAAGTGCTATGGGCGCGGCAGACCACTTCTCCCTTTTCCACGGCTATATCGATCTCGGTGCCGCCGGCGTAGCCCAGAACCGTGTTAAACTTGGCCCCCACGGACTCTTCTAACACCCTGGACAAGATATAGTCGCTGCTTGCCGTTCCGGTTGCGCCACACTTGGGCGGTTCCTTCGCCCTAATAATATCTGCAAGAGACCTATAGGGGGCATCGGCACGCATGTACATGATGACGGATTCAATCGCGGGCGAACCAATCGAGTGGAACTTACGCAGATCGAACTGCACCTCCTTACGCCCCACCAACTGGTCGACATAAACGCTGTTCAGAGGCATCACGAGCGTTAGCCCGTCCGGCTTGGCCACATTGAAGACATGGTTCGCGGCTATTACGGATCCGGCGCCCGGCATGTTCTGAGCGATGATCTCCGGCTGGCCGGGAATATACTTGGGCATGTGTCTGGCGAAGAGGCGGGCCCACCGGTCGTAAAATCCACCCGCCGTTGATCCGACCATGATGCGAATTGTTTTTCCCTTGTAGAAGGGTTCGGCTTGCGCCCTGACTTCAAGCGCAAAGGCCAGAGGAAAAATTGTCAGGCAAAAAATCAGCGGAAGCAGCGACGCTCGCTTTTCCATGACGATCTCCTTTCGGTGACCTGATCATCGAATTTCAAAGCAACACGTGACGAGTTAAATCCGACAAATCGTCTTTCCGCCCGGTGGTGCGACTATATCCTTGGAGATGGAGTTGTCAAGGTTGCGTTGCGCGGACACGACCATCAACTCGTTCAAGACCGATCCCGGCAAGAAAAAGTGCGGCGGTGCCGCTCACTCCTGTGCGCTCCTACCTGAGTTGGTGACGCATTTAGACCAGTAGCGAAAGGCCGAAGATTAAAACGGCAACATTGCCCGTCAGAGTTGTCATTTAACATTCCAGTTGGTTCCCACGATTACTCAATCTGGAAGCTTTTCTCATTGGCGCATCTTTTGCGCTAAGCCAGCGCATGAACGAAGACCCGTGCCCGCGTGGTTACGATACTAAAGGGCTATTTTGGCAAGATGTACTCCTCAGGACAAGACAGGTAGAAACCAAGCGGGAACTTTCCCGCCCGTATGTCGATATTACGGCGTTGCTTGCTGAGACTGCAAAACAAGAAGGCTGGCATTCATTATCTTAAACGGTTCCTTGCTGCGCTCGGACAAGTTCGTCGGATGTGCATAACAGCTTGGACAGGCGACCATCAGAGGTTCGAAGAGTTAACTTCTAGCCGACTCATCGAGCGAGGCAGGCGGGTATGAAGCTCCGCGATCATCCGCTGATGACCTATCACGGTATGCGTATGTGGCCGCCCATATGGCTCTGGAACGGCGGAAAACATGACAAGCCCATCGAAGGCGAAGCGGGCATCCTGCGAGACGTGAGATTATCCACTGTTCCTCCGAATGACAGATTTCTTTTGCTTATCGATTACGAAGACGGCGATTACACGAGCTGCCTACGGTTTGATGATCCAGCCGCCTGTCAGCGAGTCTATGAATTAATAAAAACTTGTTGCGGGAGCTCCATCCAGCAGATTGGCGACTTAGATGTAAGTGGCATTCTTTAGAACTCTCTTCAGACGCAACGGCCTCACTGCTCCGGATGGGGTTTAGCGAACGTCGGCACAGCTGAATTGAAGCCAGATGAAATCACCTAATGCCATACTTAAGGGCAAGCACGTCCTTATCGTGGAGGACGATCGCTATTTAGCTGATGTTCTTGCACGATTGGTCCGACAGTACGGCATCCGTGTGACTCATGCGGAATCGGGGACTAAAACGTTAGATGTTCTCAAGCAAGAATTCCCTGACCTTATTCTTCTTGACCTGGGCCTTCCAGATATGTCGGGGCTGGATCTCGTAACTCAAGTGCGTTGGGATGAAAAGACCAAGTCCATACCGATTCTAGCGATGAGCGGTAATCCCACCGAAGAGAGAAAGTGCTTGGGGATCGGATGCAACGACTTCATCCTCAAACCGTTCGATGCCTCGCAACTGCTAGAGCGGATATCGGGGCTGTTGAGTCGAACAGATTAGGTTCCTTGATTTTTGAAAACGGCCACAGAATTCCTAGCCGACCAGAAAGCCGAGAACAAAGCCGACAAGCACGAGCACTACACCGAGCGCGATACCGGCAGCGGGCAAGAAAGGCCTGTAGTCTAAGGGAACACGCTCTTCAAGTAAGTCGAAGAACCGTTCAATTGCTGATACACGATCTCGGAAATCCCGCGCGAGCGAAAGGCTTACTCCGACAACGATCAAGGCTACGCCTAACGCTGCTACGAAAGTGAAGAGCATAGGAGAGAATCATATCACATACTGCGCCATACAGAAAAATGTATGCGGAATGATGTGTCGATCCGGTCTGATTTAGGCTCCGAAGTAATCCACGAGAAAACTATTGAAATCAACAATAGCGTATGAACCACCAGACAGCCTGAGCCGACCTATCGAAAAGACGTAAATTGCCGTCGGAACACAAACGAGATTCCACGTCTCATTACTGCAACAGCGCTTCTCTTGCATCGAAATGCGAACACTTCGTGGGCGCTTTTGCGAGCTTCTTTTCTAATGCAGCGGGAGCCGCGATTTCGGCTAGACGTGCTTTTCCTTGACTACGCTTGTTACCTCAGGGCCTGTCGAGCGGGTTGTCGTTTATTAAGCCGTATGGCTTAGGCCTACCTCTCGAATGAAGGGTCGGGGCGGTCACGGCTTTTTTGGTTAGCGTTCATTACAGCTATCGCATTTTCGCAACACTTAGACGTTTAGGTTTTTAGACATTCGGCTAGAGGATTTGTCCCAATCTTTTGACGGACTGCTGCGGAAAATTCGTGTGTCACATCGCGATAGTGAACGATTTTCGCTACTTAGCACGTGGGCTTAGCTTTTGCTCATCAAAACTTTAGGAGATTCGTACCGGTGGCGGAAAAGATTTTGATCGTCGAGGATGATTACCTTTCACTAAAGAATCTTCGCAGATTCTTGAGCGAGGAAGGCTACCAGGTAGATTGCGCCGGCAATGGTTATGAAGCTTTAGAGCTTTTGACGAAGAACAGCTTTGATTTGGTCTTGTCCGACATATCGATGCCCGGAATCGATGGGTATGAACTGTTGAGCCACGTGCGTGCCAGTTTCCCAAGTATTCCGGTAATTTTAATGACCGGAAATTTTACTTTGGCTCCGCCTGCGTTGCCCTGTCCCGGGGCGAACGCACTCTTTTTAAAGCCGCTTGATCTGGAGAAGTTGTCAGACACGATCGAAGAGGTACTGAACAAAAGAAGCTTTGTTTGAAACGCCCTGTTCTGGCATCTACCCGTCACGCTGCCGCTCGATGACCCAATCCCGTCCTTCGACAGTTACTCGTAGGCGTGCAGAACAGCCCCGGTAAATTGTTTCGTTTACGAAGCTACCTGCTCTTGCGCAGCTCTTCCAGGAGGTTCTGGATCGGGGTAAAGTCCATCCACTCAGGCCGGTTGATCCAGAGGTATTCTTTATCCTTTCTCCTCTTTGCCAGCGGTGGCAAAAGTTCCTGCGGCAAATCTTCCCTCAACGACCCGACTCTCAGCTCATCTGTATTCGCCTGACGAAAAGCGGTTTGTCCTTCCAGCGACAGAAACCAGTTGATGAAAACCTTTGCGCTATGCGGGTGAGGGTGTCGATTCATTAATGCCAATGCGCCGGAGCCCGAGCCAATCCCGGGTTTCTCTTCGATTTCGTAGGGATTTAGTTCGGCGACAGGCAAGCCTTGCATGGCGGCCCGGTCGATTCTTCTACACAGAAAGCAGAGAGTAAACTTCCCCTGTGACAACCAGTCCGTACCTTGTCGGATATCGCGGAACAAAGTTGGCTCCATGTCACGGTAGATACGTTCAATGAATTTCGGCCCGAGCTTAGGATGGTAATAGACATAGGTCAGCGCGGTCGAGCCCTGAGTCGGACCTATTTGGAGTGCCTGATACTTTCCTTTCCATTGCGGCTGGACTAGCTCCCAGGCCGACTTGATCTCTTTCTCTTTGATGAGGTTGGTATTAAACGAAATTGGCGGCCCGTACAGCGCGCTCTCGTACATAAAGACGTACCGACCCTCGGGATCAATGTAATGGTGCTTTCCCATCCACCATTTGGACAAGTCGGTCACGTCCGGATGGACCAGGATCGGAGCGACGGGCTCGACAATTTTCGCCCGATAAAGATTGAGGTAGATGGCCGTCGGCGCGCCGAGGAAGACATCGGTGAGAAATTTGTCCGCTCTGCGTTCGGCAAACAGCTTCGGGAATAAATCGCTTCCGCGCCCCATCGTAGTCCCGATAAGTTTGATTTTTGGGTAACGCTTTTGAAAAGCGGTCCAGATCACGTTCGCGTGGCCAATCGAGTCGGTCGCGTAGACGGTGACTTGCCCTTCCTCCTCGGCTCTTTTCACAATCGCTTCCCAGTCTTGCGCAGCTGGCGATCGGAGATCAGCCGCCGACACGACCGCGGCAACCAAAAGGATCAGCATGGAAGCGGCTAGAGAATGTCTCCCGCAAAACCGGATCGTCATATAATGCTTTGCCTGCGTACCAGATCCATTCGAGTGTCCGCATGGATCGCGATCGCGCTTCCACTCAGTTGTGTGTCCTCAAAGCTGCGCGTGCTATTTGCGAAAGTCGCCAACTCGGCCTGACCCTCAGCCTCCCCTGGATCAAAGAGCTCGACTCGATTCGCGCCAGAACTTTGGTGGCACGCTAACGGGCAATAACCGGGTATCTCCCTCAACCTGCTTAATCGATTGTCTTTTCTGCGTGCGACCAGCCAATCCAAGGCATTATAAGCCGTAGAGCTCCTTAGGATTGTGCGTCAGTATCCGTTCCTTTACCGCCTGGTCGATGCCTTCCATTCTTTGAAACTCTGCGAGAGCGCTGACCGCGCTCGAGGGATCGGTGTGGCCATAGTCGGTCCCGATGACGAGCCTGCGCTCCCCCGCATACTTCACGATGTAAGGCACATCGTCATTGGTCTGACACGTGACGTAGACGTTGTATTCCTCGAAAATATTTTGCGGAAAATTCCGGCCGCCGGCACCGTAGCGAATCGCCACTTCGCGGTAGACCCACGGCACCCACTGGGCGGAAGCTTCGATGAACCCCCAGCGGAGTTTTGGAAACTGCCGCGGCAACTCGCTCATCAACAGATTGAAGCAGGCGGTCACCGTGGGCACGCGAAACTGGGCAAAGCGGCCCGCCGGGGCCAAGCGATAGAGGTCACAGTTGTCAGGATTGCCATTGGCGATGTGGATGACGATGGCCAAGTCGAGATCGGTGGCGGTTTGATAGATCGGATAGAAATAGCGATCGGTAAGATGCCGCTCTCCCTCGAGAGGGCGCATGCAGACAGCCACTGCGCCATTCTCCTTGGCGAACTTGATCTGCGCGATCGCTTCATCGATGTCCATCGCCGGCACGACACATGAGTAGCGAAGCCGGCCTTTGCTCTTCTTGCTGACATCGGCGAGCCAGCGGTTCCAGCTCCAGCACAGGGGCGTTTCCACTTCGGGTCGGGTCGTGATCTGTTCAATCCAAAAAGTATTGTGCAGCACCTGAATATCGATGCCGAGCTCATCCATGTGTTCAAGCCGCAGCTCGACGTCGTCCAGTTCGCGCGCGGCCTGTGGCGTCTCGAAGTTTCTACCCGCTCGCTGGGCAAGTTCTCTTAATTGCCGTTCGGACAGCGTCGGAAAACGAAATCCCCGTATCTTCTCATCGATAACCCAATACTG
>DASQUN010000173.1:0-5054 GCA_035641275.1 Candidatus Udaeobacter sp.
TTCGGTTCCGAGCCAGCAAGAGCATGGCAAGCGTTCCTGATCAACTTATTGTTCTTCTCGGCCATCGCCCAATCCGGCTCGGTCCTGGCCGCGATCCATCATCTTACCGAAGCGCGTTGGGGCCGATCGGTGATGCCGGTAGCAATCGGGTTGGGATCTTTCTTGCCGGTATCTTTCGTGCTTTTCCTCGTGCTGTTTGCAGGCTTTCCTTCTCTCCCGAGTTATTCAGCGGAGCTCCCGGCGCGGCGCTTCTGGTTAGATCCCTTATTTCTCATCGGCCGCGACATTCTAGGTATCGCAATTCTGTATTCCGTGAGTCTCGCGTTTTCCTATTGCTTTTTAACTTCAACGATACGTCGGAGCTCCAATCATTCCGCCTCTGCGGAAATCCGCGGCGGCACAGAAAACATGGAAACTGGCCGCGAAAGACGGATTGAGGCCTATGGCACGGCGCAAAATGCTACACCCTTAGCGATCCTTGTGGTTGCTGTTTACGCGGTCGTTTTTTCCATGATCGGCTTCGATCTTGTCATGGCTTTTGATCAGCAATGGTACAGCACACTTTTTGGCGGTTATTTCTTCATCAGCAGCTTTTATACTGGTCTCGCGGCTATCACTGTCACCGTTTTCCTTGTGAGCAGATATTCGGAACCTAACGAACGGGTTCACACCGAAACTCTTTGGGATTTGGGTAAGCTCGTTTTTGCCTTTTGCCTTCTCACGGCTTACTTTTTTTGGGCCCAGTATCTTGTTACGTGGTACGGGAACCTGCCCGAAGAGATTGGATTCTTTATGCGCCGCTTCCAGGATCCTTCCTGGCGATGGCTCACGTGGGCCGCGATCGCCCTGACTTTCGCCGTTCCATTCCTCGCTCTTCTGAGTCAACGGACAAAGCAAAGTTCATCGGTTCTGTGTTTCGTTGCAGTAATTGCTTTGTTTGGAATGTGGCTTGAGCGCTATTTGCTTATCGTGCCTTCGTTTGGCTTAACCGCGGCTCCTGCGCTGGGATGGACTGAGGTGGTTATCACCGTGAGTTTTCTCGCCGCGATGGTTTTCACTTATAGAGTCTATCTTCAGCTTTTACAACGTGTCGAGAGGGAGGTGTCGTGACGAGAAAAAGATAGCTTAGCAAACGCGAGTGATGCGTTGGGCTTCGTTGTTCAATTCGGGCTAGTGAAAGGAATAAAGGACAACAGAGGAGGACATGAATGAAGACTCAACAGACTCTACGGAAGGCTCTGGGAGGGGTGACCGCTGCACTTGTCATGGCTTTGGGATTAACGCAAGCGTCACCTGGTTTAAACTTAAATTTTGCTGAAAGGACGGCGACGCAACTTATTCAAGGATTGTTTGCTCCTGCGCCTGCGATCGCGCAAAGCTTAGTCGAAGGAAAGGGCAAAGTAATCGCGGTGACGCAAGAAAAACAAGAGCTGGTGCTGGAACATGAAGCGATCAAAGGTTTCATGGACGCGATGACGATGGGTTACAAAGTAAATTCGCCTTCGCTCCTCAAGGGACTTAAGCCCGGAGATCAAGTTCGTTTCACGATCGATAAAGATAAGAGCGTCATAACAAAAATCACAAAGGTCAAGAACTGAGCAAGAAGAATTTGGACGCGCGGTCAGCGGCTCGGGCATTGCTGGAAAGGCAGGTTATTCCTTATCGGACTGAAAAGGAGAGAAGAAGATGAAATCACTAGATATTTTCGTGGGAATACTTTCTTTGTCGCTCTTAGGATGCGCCGTTTACGAGATACCGCCTTTGGGTGAAAATCATCCCGCATACGTTGGCAAAATGCCCCTCCAGGAACGTACCATTTCCAAAACACTCGCATATACGCGAGCAGACATACCCTCGCCACGGCCGATGGTAGACCCCGCATCGGCTCAACAAGGCGGGCATAAAGGTCAGCACGCTGAGGGCAGCGCGCAGAACACCGTAACTGGTGAGGGAAAGGTGGTTGCAACTGTACCTAGTAGCAGCCAGCTAGTCGTCGATCACGGTGAAATCAAAGGCTTTATGGGCGCGATGACGATGGGCTATCCCGTAGAGCCTCCATCGCAGCTTGAAGGACTCAAACCTGGAGACCAGGTGCGCTTCACTATCGACATACCCAAGAAAGCGATCGTCAAAATAGAAAAATTCAAATGACTCTGTGACGGCTTGGGGACACGGGGGAGAACGAGCGATGGTCTCGACGAAAATTGTTGGTTGGTTGATGGTTGGCGTGTTGTTGTTTAGTGGTTGCACGTCAATAACGCTTAATGCGGGCTTCGACGACGTGAGTCGCACGGTCGAGGAGCGCACTTCACTCAAGGTATTCTGGAACAACGGGACCGACCTCGACCAACAAGCGGCAGCGAAATTAGACTCCTTGCTACAAGGCAAGTTGACGGCAGACGAAGCCGTTCAGATTGCTTTACTCAACAATCGCGACCTCCAAGCGGCTTACTCTCAACTCGGGGTTGCGCAAGCGGACCTGGTGCAAGCGGGTCTTTTGAGCAACCCCATTTTCGATGCATCGGTTATGTTCCCGCTTTCCGGCGGCGGCCGGCCCGATCTAGAGCTTAGCGCAGTCATGAATTTTCTAAATATCTTTTACATACCGCTGCGTAAACGAGTCGCCGCCGCGCGTTTTGAGGAAGTCAAAACCGCCGTAGCCGGTTCTGTCCTCGAGTTCGCGGGCCGCGTGCGTAGCGCCTTTTACCAATATCAGGCCGCTGAGCAAATGCTCGAGCTACGCCAGGCGATTGTTCAAGCGCTCGATGCCTCCTTCGAGATCGCACGCCGCCTCTCTGGAGCGGGCAACATCACCGATCTGGATCTGGCCCGGGAAAGGGCACAATTCGAGGTCAGTAAGTTGGCTCTGAGATCTACTGAGGTGGCGGTGCGCCAGAGCCGGGAAGAGCTAAATAACCTAATGGGATTGTGGGGAAAGCAAATGCAGTGGCAGACCGCTCAACGCTTACCCGACATTCCGGAGCAGGCGGTTCAGACGGAGGACCTCGAACGAGTTGCAGTTGAAAAGAGTGTGGATCTCTTGAATGCGCGGCAACGGATTATGCTGGCCGGTAATCAGTTGGGGTTCAATCGATGGACAGCGTTGGTTCCGGAACTTCACGCCGGCCCAATGGGGGAACGAGAAGAAGGATCATGGCAGGTTGGTCCTACCCTCGAGTTTCCAATCCCTTTGTTTGATCAAGGCCAGGCCCGAATTGGCCGCGCCGCGGCGGAGCTGCGCCGCGCACAACAGGAATATTACGCTCTGGCGGTGCGGATTCGCTCAACGGCACGGGCTATTCAGGATCGAGTAGAGGCGACGCGAGAACGCGCTTTGTACTACCGCGACATACTTCTCCCGTTACGCGAGCGGATCGTCAACGAAACGCAGTTACAATATAACGCGATGCAGCTCGGACCATTTCAACTTTTAAACGCACGCGAGCAGCAGATCGAAACCGCCGTTGCTTACATAGAGGCGCTCCGTGAATACTGGCTGGCCCGCGGCGACATTGGTCAGATCCTCGCAGGTCGTCTACCGGTTTCCATCCCGGCAAGGACGAGCGGAACGGGCGGACAAAACGGAATGACGCAAAGGGAAGGTCACTAAGGAGAATGAGTTAAGGTCGGGGGTCCGTATGTCCCGCGTTCGCGGGAATGACAGTCAGGACACTCTAGTATTGAGGTAAGGAGTAGAAATCATGAGCGACAAAATATCTCGAAGGGAAATGTTGGGGATCGGCGCCGCAGCCGTGGCTGGCATTGGTCTATTACATAAACAGGCACATGCAGTAAATCACGGCGGCTCGGGAGCAGCTTACGAACCATTTAGAGGGTACAATCCGAGACGGGGAGGGGACCGGCCTTACTGGGAGAAGAGCTACAGCGGCGGTCCAGTGGATGTTAAACCGCTCGCACCCCTTCTTCCGGGAGAAGGATATAAGCCCGTTGTCGTTCCCAACGGAAGAACATTGCCTTTTAAAATCGTCGATGGCGTTAAAGTCTTTCATTTAATTTCCGAAGAGGTGGACCATTATTTTGATTCGGGCCTGCGGGCAAAGTGCTGGGGTTACAACGGCGGCGTCACCAGCACAATTATCGAAGCCGTCGAAGGTGAACGCGTGCGGATCTATGTGACGAACCGATTGCCAGTGGCAACCTCGGTGCACTGGCATGGTTTCAATCTCCCAAATGGCATGGACGGGGTTGGTGGCTTGACCCAGCCATTTATTGAACCCGGTGAGACGTTCAAATACGAGTTTACTCTACGGCAGCATGGAACTCAGATGTTCCACTCTCATCATGACGAGATGACACAGATGGGTATGGGGCTGATTGCGATGTTTGTCATACACCCAAGAAATCCGAGGCCCGAATACCGCGTCGATCGCGACTTCTCTCTCATGATCAGCGAATGGGACATCGAACCAGGCACCTACCGTCCCAATACTCTGGAGATGACTGACTTCAACGTTCTTACCATCAACGGCAAGGTATTCCCTTCGACTGCGCCGTTAATCTGTAAGACAGGAGATAAAGTAAGAATTCGGTTTGGTAATTTGGGTGCCACGGATCACCACCCGATGCACGTGCATGGACACCACTTCAGGGTGACCGCAACTGACGGCGAGGAGATACCGCTTTCGGCGCAGTGGCCCGAGACGACTGTGCTAGTGGGAGTCGGACAGTCACGTAACATCGAGTTTATCGCCAGTGCTCCCGGCGACTGGGCTTTACACTGTCACATGACGCATCACATGATGAATCAGATGGGCCATGAGTTTCCCAATATGGTAGGCGTTGACCCAGGCGATCTGGATAAGAGACTCCAACCTCTACTCCCCGGTTACATGACTATGGGAGTCACGGGAATGGCGGATATGGGCGAGCACGCTGGGATGATGTCTATGCCGCGCAATAGTATTGCCATGAAAAGCGCCGCCGGGCCTTTCGGCCACATGTCGATGGGTGGCTTAGTCACCGTCCTCAAAGTTCGCGATAGCTTGCAGAGCTACGATACAGATCCGGGCTGGTACAAACATCCACCTGGAACC
>DASQUN010000174.1:0-4108 GCA_035641275.1 Candidatus Udaeobacter sp.
CTTAAACGATATCCGCAGCCGATATGTAGGAGCATGAAGGCAGAAGGATGAGTTCAGCACCGGCATTTCTCAGAGGATACCGAGCGCTCGATTTAACCGACCTGAGGGGTCAATTGTGTGGAAGAATCCTCGCCGACTTGGGGATGGAAGTTATAAAGATCGAACCGCCGGGAGGCGACCCCGTACGCCAGTTGCCGCCATTCGTTCAATCTGCCGATGGCCAACAGTTGAGTGCAACTTTCGCGCATCTGAACGCAGGCAAAGCGAGTAAGGTCCTCGACCTCGATCAAGAAGCGGGACGCGCGGCATTTCGCGGGTTGCTCGGGACCACGGACGTGGTGCTGGAAAGTTTTCAGCCGGGTGAGTTGGATGCCAAAGGCGTGGGTTACAAAGAGCTCGCGGCGACCCATCCCGGTCTAGTCGTGGCGTCGATCACCGGCTTCGGTCAGACCGGGCCAAAAAAGAGTTTGGCCTGCAACGATCTCGTCGCTCTCGCGCAGAGCGGTTTTCTGTATATCTCCGGCGATCCTTCGTTGCCCCCGGTTCGGCCGCCGGAAACCCAGGCGTACTATTTCGCAAGTTTGTTTGCCGCCGCGGGCGTGCTCGCGGCGCTCTACCGGCGCGAGCGCACCGGGCAGGGCGATCATGTGGACGCATCGATGCAAGAAACCCTGGCGACGCACGAGCACATCATTCGTCTCTACGCCAACGACAAGCAGGTGGTGAAGCGCGCAGGCAGCCAACACGGACAGGTGGCGCCGGCGCGAATTTTTCCATGCCGCGACGGCTTCGTCTATCTCTACGTAACGCGGCAGCATTGGAAGCTGTTCCTGGACATTTGGAAGGAGCATCCAGCGGAGATGGACGCGCCGGACTGGCTCAATAATCTCTACCGCCGAGCGCATGCGGATCAAATCAATGCCGCGGTCGAAGCCTTCGCGCGCAAGCACACCATGGAGGAGTTCACCAACCTCCTGCAGGCGAAGGGCATCCCTTGCGTTCCCGTGAATACACCGCTGGGCTTCGCCAATGACGAGCATGTGCAGGACCGCGGCTTCATGGCGGCGGTCGAGCACGCCGGATTCGGTTCGGCGAAACAACCGGCGATGCCGTTCGTCATCGACGGCGCGCGCATTGCCGTGGGCAGCGTGCCGGTTCTCGATAGCTGGCGTTCCCCCTCTTCGCTGTCCCGCCCCGGAGTCCGCATTGTCATCCCGAACGAACGTGAGGGATCCAAGATTTCTCCCGGAGCCGGTCCTGAGCATCGCCGAAGGAGTCGAAATGACACACAACGCAACCAGCGGGATGCTTTGGATGCAGGAAGCGGTGACGGACCGCTCCACGGCATGCGTGTCGTGAGCTTCGATCACGTGCTCGCCGGACCGTACGGGACGACGATCTTGGCCGAGTTGGGGGCAGACTTGATCAAGGTGGAATCGCGTAAGGGCGGCATGGATCCATTTCGCTTTTTCGGCACCGGCGAGGATCCCAATCTGTCGCCGCGCTTTCTCGAATTTAACCGCAACAAGCGCTCCTTCACCGTCAATCTGAAACATCCGAAGGGACAGAAAGTACTGCACGATTTAGTCGGGAAAGCAGATGCCGTGCTCGACAACTACAGCGTCGATGTCGTCGAACGGATCGGCCTCGGTTACAACGATCTCCGCAGCGTCAAACCGGACATCATCAATTTGCGCATGCCAGGCCTTGGCACGACTGGGCCGAAGCGCCATTTCTCAACGGTCGGCGTAAATATCACGGCGTTCACCGGACTCACCTATCTGTGGAATCACCCTGGCATCACGAACCCGCCGATCGGCTCGCAGACGGTGTTTCCCGATTACGTCTCCGGGGTGTTGTGCGCGATCATTGTTATTTCCGGCGTGCTTTACCGCGACCGGCAAAAAAAGGGCGCCTTTATCGATCTGGCGCAATCGGAGGCGACGGCGTTCATGATTGGCGCGAGTTTGATGGCAGCAGCGGCCAGCGGCGAGGATCCCGAGCCCATCGGCAACGCCTCGCCTTCAGCTGCGCCCCATGATTGTTACCCGTGCAAGGGCGAGGATCGCTGGTGCGTGATCGCCGCGGAAAACGAGCGGCAGTGGGCCGCGCTGGCTAGAGTTTTGGGCTCTGAAGTCGCTAACGACCCCCGTTTCAAGACGCTGAATGTGCGACTTGGGCACCGTGAAGAACTCAACGCGGCGATCTCTCGCTGGACGCAGGACAAAGACGCTTTTGAGATCATGGAGCGCTTGCAACAAGCCGGTGTCCCCTGTGGTGTCGTACAAACGGGCGAGGATCTAGCCAACGATCCGCAGTTAAAGGAACGGGGATTCATCGTCGTTGTGGAAAATCCCCGGCTTGGCCGCGTCGTGCTGCCGAACTTTCCTTTGCAATTTGCCAATGCAAAGTTGACGCGACGCTGGGAGTTTCCGGTCTTAGGCCGTGATACCGAGGCCGTCCTGCGCGACGTTGTTGGCTACAGCGCCGAAACGATCAAACAACTCGGGAATGACGGAGTGTTGGAGTAAGCACGCTGGCGAAAAAGACTCATGGGCTGACCCCGATCGCCCTGGGCATCCTCGAAGGGGCGCTCAATCGCCGGGCAACCACAGGGGTTGTCCCTACGTCGACATCGGCATTGGAGCCCCTCTTCCTGTTTGTAGTAGTAGAGGGGTAGGCCCCCGTGCCTACCCGCCTCCGCTCTGAGTCTTTTTGAGCAGCCTGCCCAAACAATGGAGGTTGGAATGCGATCGATGCTCCTGACTATCTCGGTGATTGTTTGTCTTGTTTCATCGGCCGCCGCGCAGACGAAGGCGATTGCCGATCTGGCCAACTATCGCGCCGCGGACCGGGAAGAGATGCTCAAGGCGGGCGCGCGCAGAGAAGGCCGGTTTATGTGGTACACCACTCTTACCGCTCACAAGGAAATCGCCGCTGTCTTTGAGGCCAAGTATCCTGGGATCCGAGTCGAGACCTACCGTACCGGCTCGAGGGACCTCCTGCGGCGGATTTTGTCCGAAGCGCAATCCAAACGAAATCTGGCTGACGTGATCGAGACTACCCCGCCGACTTTAATGGTCATGCGCGATAGCAAGTTGCTGGCGCCGTACTTTTCACCCCATCTGCCGGCTTTTCCGGCTGACTCCAAGGAGGAAGCGGATAAAGACAAAGTGTTCTGGACCACGGACCGGGAGTCCCTCGTCGGTCTCGGATACAACAGAAATCTCATGCGCGCGTCTGAAGCACCGAAAAGTTTCTCCGACCTGCTGAAGCTCGAGAACAAAGGCAAGCTCGCCGTCAGTGGAGACGATACCGGTGTACGAATGATAGGCGCGATGTTGCGCGCCAAAGGCGAAGAGTACGTCAAGCAGCTCAAGGCCCTGGAGATTAGGATGCATATGATTTCAGGCGGCGCGCTTCACGAGCTCTTGGCGGCAGGCGAGATGCCGATGTCCATATCGATTTTTCGCAATCATGTTCTCGCGGCTCAGCCGAAAGGCGCCCCGACAGAGTGGATGCCGTTGGATTTGGTCGTCAGCAACGCGGGTGGCGTCGCTGTGCCGTTAGCCAGCAACAATCCTCATTCGGCGCTGTTGTTCGCGGACTTTCTGATCAGTCCCGAAGGGCAAAAAATCTTCGAGGAACGGTTCAGGTTCGCGACGCCGTCAAAACATTACGGCTTTAAACGGTGGTATCCCGAGAAAGGGCTCACCACGGATCAGTACGAAAAAGCGCAAGACCGCTGGCTGAAACTCCTGCGTGAAGTGACGCGCAAGTAGCTGTCTGGTTGAGCGTCATCATCGCGTCTGCCGGCTTCTCTAACCGGAAGAAGCTTTCTTCAACGCTCAAATTTGCAGAGCGGAGCCTCCCGCGGTGGTTCCAATTGACAGGCCGTTTGCGCTGGAGTAGAGCTTGGCCATAGCTCGAGAATCCAAATATTTCTTGGCAATTGGGATGTAAATATATAAGGAGGAACAGCCATGGCCGATTATCAAACCCTTCTGGTCAGCAAAGACAATGGAGTGACGACGATTACGTTGAATCGTCCGGAAAAGCGCAACGCGATGAGCCCGCAGCTCCATCGCGAGATG
The DNA here is from genome assembly GCA_035641275.1 of Candidatus Udaeobacter sp. Taxonomy (GTDB): domain Bacteria; phylum Desulfobacterota; class Binatia; order UBA9968; family UBA9968; genus DASQUN01. The sequence goes on from DASQUN010000174.1 coordinate 4,095, forward strand.
TATGATTTGCTCAC
>DASQUN010000175.1:0-2912 GCA_035641275.1 Candidatus Udaeobacter sp.
CCGGCGAGAATTTGGTCCTTTACTGCAGGGCGGCATTGAAATCTATGAATATCAGCCGGCGCTTTTGCACGCCAAAACGATGGTCGTTGACGGCGTTTGGGCGCTGGTTGGCACGACCAATCTCGATAATCGCTCCTTCGCACTGAACGAGGAAATAAATCTTGTAGTACACGATGCCGGCATCGCCGGGCGGCTGGAAGAAGCTTTCCACGAAGATCTGGAGCGGTCGAAAAAGCTGACTTATGAGGCCTGGAGCTCGCGACCCTGGAGCGAAAAAATCCTGGAACTGTTTACGATTCCAATCAAAGAACAATTGTGAGCGGGTTTTGCACCATGGCAAAGGAATCGGATAGAGAGCTCGCCGGTCGCCATCTGTGGCAGATTACGGCAACCCGGGATCTCCTGGTTGTACTAGGAGTCGCGCTGCTGCTGTGCCTGGTTTATTCGTTGCGCGAAGTCTTTATGCCGTTGCTCGTCGCGTTGGTTCTGGCGCATGTTTTTAATCCTGTGGTGACTCGCCTGGAGAAGAAATGGCGTTGGCCGCGGCCGGCCACGGGCGGGCTTCTGGTGATCATCTTTCTTTTGGGCTTCGCGGGTTTTCTGTCATGGCTAGGACCTCTTCTCTTGAGCCAACTCGTTGACTTGCTTGCCAGGCTGCCAGAGTACTTCCGGACACTCGCCGCCGCGTACAATATCGATCCAGGCAGCGTTTTGAATCAAATCGAGCAGTCTCTTAGCCAGATTCAATTCGACCTCCGACAGATCCTTTCCCACGTGTTCAAAACCAGCGGCCAGGCCTTTGGGTTTTTCACTACGGTCTTCAGCGCGGCCGTTTATTTCATGCTTTCATTCGCCCTTGTGCTCATCTATTTCTTCTTCTTTTCGTGGCATTTCAACACGGCCCTTCAGAAGTTTGCGCGCTACTTACCCGAAAGCAGAAAACACCGTATCGTCGAGATTCTCTCGCAGATGGATCAGGCCATAGGGCAGTTCTTTCGCGGGAGGCTTGTCATAGCGTTCATCATGGGAGTCTTGCTGTCCGCGGGATGGTTTCTAGCCGGCGTGCCGTACTGGTTTTTTCTTGGGATGGTCACCGGACTCTTGAACGTTGTGCCCTATTTATCGATCGTGACCTGGCCGATCGCGGTTCTCCTGAAGTATGTTGAAACGCTTACCGCAGGCGGCGAAAACCCGGGGGTTTTATCGGTTCTTGTATGGCCAAGCACCGTATACATCGGCGTGCAATTACTCGAAAGTTGGGTATTGACCCCGTGGATTCAAAGCGGCCAGACCAACCTAAGTGCCGCCACGATTATCATCGTTGTCTTCATCGGGGGCTCCCTGGCAGGCGTATGGGGAATGCTGTTTGCTATTCCTGTAGCTGCCTGCATCAAGGTCTTGCTCAACGATCTAATTCTGCCCCGCCTCCGACGCTGGGCAGGCGAACATTAATAGACGAAACCCAAGATCATCCGCGCTTAGACATTCCGGTGGGAACTGACGCAAAACGAATCGCATTCACCAGCTGAACAGCGGCGGACACCAGGATGTTTGGTGGACTTACATTAAAAGAGCTTGCCAGGAAAACCTGGCGCGATGTCGTCGAGGACGACGCCTTTGGCCGCGCAGCCCAACTGGCTTATTACTTTACGCTGGCCTTTTTTCCCATGCTCATTTTTGTGCTCAGCTTAATGACGTTTGTGCCGGGTGCGGACAATCTCGTTCTCGGCTGGCTCAGAACCGTAATGCCGCAGGACGCAATGAGCGTCGTAGAGTCGTGGGTTAAATCGGTATTCCGAAAACGTAGCGGGAGCGTGCTCTCTTTTAGCTTGGTCTTCTCATTGTGGGCGGCATCCTACGGCGTGAGCGCGCTGATGGCTGCGCTCAACAAGGCTTATGAAGTCGAAGAGGGACGCCCATTTTGGAAGGCGCAGCTTGTCGCGTTGGGTCTGACGATTACTTTAGGTCTGATGGTTATAGGAGGAACCTTTATAATCATCGTAGGTGAAAAATCCGCCGGTTGGATTGCCGAGCAGCTCAACCTGGAAAGCACTATCAATCTCATATGGGGTGTGTTCAATCATGTCGTTGGCTTTGCCATGTTGGCCGGCGGCATGGCCATAATCTACTACTTCGCGCCAAATGTTAAACAGAAATGGTCATGGACGGTACCCGGTACTCTCTTTGCCCTGCTCGCGTTTCTAGTCGCTTCTTTCATGTTTTCATTGTACTTGCGCTTTGTGCCGAGCTACAGCCTCACCTACGGTAGCTTGGGTACGTTTATCGTCCTGATGATCTGGTTGTACCTGTTAGGGCTCATTATGTGCATTGGTGGTGAAATCAACGCCGAGATCCGGCGCACCGCAGGCGAGCGAGTCGTGGAAAAAACCAAACCCGAACCAAAAGCAGCCCGATAAGTCGGGCATTTTCAGTGGCAGGTCGGTGACGCCGACGGTCTTACGAACCTCAACATTCGCGCATTGACGCTTGTTTAAACCCGGATCCCGCAGTTAAAAAGTGAGCGAGGCGCGAGCCTGGAGCAGCTAGACCTCGCTAGCACTCGGAATTTCACATCGCAGATTGCAGCTTCCAAATTTTGGAATGCGCGTTTGACATTTGCCATTTGCGATCCCGAAGGGCATGTCTTCGCTGCGGAAGATTTGTTCCTTGCTCATGGCTTACCGTTCAACTGCCGAATCCGAGTTACAATAAATGAGCCGTGGGTGGGATACGCTTTCACCTTAAGTGAACTTCCGTTTTACGCGCTGTAGGAGTTTTCTTGCCCAAACGAATTCGGTTGCCAACAAGGCCAACCCCGCGGGGATAACGACCACAGCTGGACCTGGCAATACCGACATCAATACCCCGACAATCAGGATACTGGCACCAACTATCCCGACAATAACTCTTCT
>DASQUN010000176.1:0-4140 GCA_035641275.1 Candidatus Udaeobacter sp.
ATGGCACCGATGACGCCGGCTACAATGCCTAGTGCTGAGTAACCTATGAGCGCAATCGGCTGGGTGAAATGAATTGTATTGGAGAACAGAAATATCGGCGACCAGCCGACAAACAATCCGTTCACCGCATACGCCACCACCCGCGCCAAGTCCGCCTGCAATGCCGATCAAGGCGGAATAAAAGAGAAGGCGATATTCGTTCCAGGCTCGTACCGGTGCCGTCGCGCGGTTTATTTGTCCATGATTCTCGTCCATACAACTAGTCTTTACTTTGTAAAATTCGCATGCAAGCGAGATCGTGGTCTGATGGACCTCAGCTGTTGCAGGTAACATACCATACCGGCGCCGGATGAGAGGTGTAGCTATTGCACGGAAAGTTCGGAGATTTTGTTACTCGGCCGTTCCGTGCAGTGCGCCGGTTCGCGTTAGAATCGAGTCAGGCGTGGCGACCGAATCTATCAGCTCAGCGAGGATCTTCGTATACACACGCCGAGCGCGTAGTTTATAGAATATGTGCTGTGCTGGTAGCTCAAAGTGGAGGCTCGTCTTCGCCAGTCGTAAAACTCCGCGGTCTTTAGCCGCCCAAGCGCCAATCGCGACTTGATCGAGGGGCTCGATGACAAGATTTACTTTAGCGATTTCGGGTTCTTCACGGAGCAGACGATCGCGGATTTCTTGGTACTTGATCTTGATCGCTCTAGCCTGTTCCCGCGTGATTCCCAGAGTTGCTACGTCAATATTATTTTCGCTGGAGTTCTGATGCATGTCGATGTACAGATCCAAAGGTCCACGAGCCGCTTGAAAAACGCTTTCTCTAAAGTTCTCGTACACTTCTTTGGCCCGCTCAGTTTCGCGGTCCAGTATGTCAGTTGGATATCGACGTTCGGTCGGTCGGTTGACGTTGATGCGCCATCCCCCGCACTCCGTCGGTGTAAAACCTCTTGTCACCACGGCAGGAAGCGAAGTTCGATAACTCAATTCCTCGACCAATTCGCTGGTGTACCAATCAAAACTTCCGTGCGGAGCGCCGATCACGATGCCGGATGAATTGTTTCTACTCGGAATCAAATCGATGCGCCCGTAGGGGAGTTGCTTTACCTGAATCTCCGGCATCTGGACTGGCATGCGCCGAGCAACGGTGGAAGCTTCGATGATCCAGTTTGCGATGATCTCGCGATAAACAGACTTGAAATCTGGCAGGGCGAGAACCTTAGGCATCTGCAAGATCAATCCTTTTTCGGCGAGCATCAAAACGCCGTGATTCTTCGCTCCAAAGGCGTTCCACGAAATATCATCTATAGGATTGAGCGCGATCTCGATCTTCGGGATAGCCATATCCTTGATCGCGCGATTTCTTATCGCTGCATACGCTTCTTTCAAAAATCCGAGCTGCTCGAAGCTAAAACCAGCAGACGCAACTTCTATGCGCGGAGAGTGTTTCGCTTCCTCCGCAATGCGGATTCCAACATAGAACTTTAACGGGCCGACAATCGCGGATCGTACGACTTTTTTGAACTCGGGAAAGACGCTGGTTGGAAGCACGGAATCCGCAGCCGACCAAGAGATTGGGGTTGTATGAATGTGTGGCTGCGTTACTGGTATGCGGCTTGCTTTAAAGCCGTATGCAATCACAAGTCCTGCGCCCGTTCTGTCGCTGATTGTTTTCGCGTAGTCAACTGCGTCTGACTCAGCTGCGCCGTGCGGAACGCCGATAACAAATCCATTAACTCCGGCATTGGTTTGGTACAGGACGATACGGCCGAAATCGCGGAGCCGCTCGTAGGAGGCGCAACTACTCCAGAATAGAAGGACTATGACGAAGAAGGGCCATCCTTGAGAGTGGCCAATGAAGCGGCGTTGCTTAACGAAGATGTGAAACCCAGCCATTGAGTCTATCAGTCTACATGATAAAGACGAGCCGCTGGATCTCTTTTCGAACTAAATCGGAAAACGATGGCCACTCACATAACCGACGTGATTTACGTTGTGGGAGCGCTCTTTACCACGAAGCGGTCGTGGCGATTTCGCCGCCAGCAATCTTCGGTGTGCTCGTTGCAAACCGGAAGCTCTTTTCCATAGCTGATCGTGCTGATTCGGTTGGCTGGAACTCCCAATGTCATCAAGTAATCTTTAGCGGATTGAGCCCGCTTCGCCCCAAGCGCCAGATTGTATTCGCCAGTTCCGCGTTCATCACAATGCCCTTCGATTTCTACCTGTGCAGCCGCCGCGTCCTTTAGCCATTTCGCATGGGCCCTCAATGTGTCTCGAGCGTCAGCGCGCAAGTCAAACTGATCAAAATCAAAATAGATATCTTTCAGCGGACCGGAGGCAGGAACTTTTCCCTCGCGATGTGCATCGAGGCTTGAACCAGACTGGGAAACAGGAGATTTTACTGGTTTCTGAACGGTCGTCCGTTGCTGTGGTTGAATCTTCGATTCCTGTGGTTTTGGTTTTTCAGTCGAAGAGCAGCCGATCAAGAGGATGGTCAGAAGAAGAGAAAGAGAGATCCGAATACAGTTTAGCCTGATCCAATCCGGTATTTTCATGCTGTACCTCCTAATTTTACCCCATGCAGCATAGTCTGGCCGTAGACGGCAGTGACCAAACGCAAGCTCAGTGCCAGCTCGGCGTAATCTTGTCACTCCGGCTACTTACGATGGGGTTCTGTCGTGGGCAAGCCATTCGGTGTGCAGATTTTTTACAGCACGCCCCCAAGCGACATTTGGTGGTAAGACGATTGTTAGTGGCACGACTGCTGCAGAACTTAGCGTCCTATTTACAAGGGTTCACCCATGAGCGGTCCGTTTATTCCCGATAACGTTTCACAGTTTATTGTCGAAAAGATCGACTCCGTAGCACAATTGGAAGCTTTATTACTGCTTCGCCACAATCCAGAAGAGCAGTGGTGCGTTCGAGTTCTAGCGAGCAGGCTTTACATAGATGAAAAGCAAACGGCGGAATTATTAAGTGACGTCTGCGCTAAGGGTATTGCCATAGCTATTGCCGGTGAGCCTCCCCGATACCAGTACAAGCCGAGCTCGCTCGAGCTTCAACAAACGATCGACAGAGTCGCCGAAATTTACTCAAAACACCTTGTCCCGGTTACGAATTTGATCCACTCCAAGCCCAAGAGTAGAGTTCAAGAATTCGCAGATGCGTTCAAATTCAGGAAGGACGAGTGAGTCATGGCCCCATTATTTTACGGGCTTTGCGCAGTGACGGCAGCATTTTGTGCCGTGATGCTCATCAAGGGGTATCGCCAGAGCCGGTACCGACTGTTGCTCTGGGGCAGTCTCTGCTTCATGGGGTTGACACTTAACAATACTTTGCTCGTGGTAGACAAATTATTGCTGCCGGAAGTGAATCTTTTCACCTGGCGTTTGATAGTCGCGCTGATTGCTCTTCTCGTGTTCCTGTACGGCATCATCTGGGATGCCGAGTGAGGACGCTATGGATTTCTTTTTGTTGGGTGCCATCGCCATGGCTTCGCTAACAGTCGGTTTGTTCTTTCTGCGTTTCTGGAAAGACACCGGCGATCGATTGTTTCTCTTTTTTGCTATGTCTTTTCTCTTGGAGGGATTGAATCGCGCTGCGCTGGGATTGAGTCGCAATCCAAACGAGGATCAGCCGTTCTTTTATTTCATAAGATTCCTCTCTTACGTTCTCATTCTGATCGCGATCGTGAATAAAAATCGCTCGAAAAGGACACAACCCAAACCATCGGGGTCTATAAAGATCAAAGAGCTAAAGACCAGGTAGGGGCGGTGCTGGACCAGCACAACGATGGCTTTAGCTGTTATCGGGGCTGTGGAAACTGACTAGGACTCGATTATTTCAATGAATGAGGAATCTAGTCTGGTGTCTCAGAAGTTCGTTGAATAAGTCTCAGGGCATTTTCGTGTCATACCGGCGAAAGCCGGTATCCAGAAGTCTTTGGAATTCCTGGATTCCGGGTCGCACTACCCCGGACTAGATCCGGGGTTGCCCGGAATGACGTCCGAATTATGTTTAAAAACTTCGGTTACAGGACACTAGCGGAAATTGATTTGTAAATAATCGGCACATCCATCGCTGTTGATGTATATTTTTTGCACATTCGGAACCCTTCAGGATGGCAAACGCTTCAAAGCACAGATTCAA
>DASQUN010000177.1:0-3551 GCA_035641275.1 Candidatus Udaeobacter sp.
AGTTTCCCGTATGTCTTCTCGATGATCGCCAACGTCTGCGAGCTCATCTCGTCGGACCTCGAAGACGCCGCGGTCATTCTCGGCGCCAATAAACTACAAACCGCCTGGACGATCACCTTGCCGCTCGCCTTGCCGGCCTTAGCGGGCGGTTTCATCGTCGCATTCCTGCACTCGCTTTCGCTGTTCGGCGCTCCGGCGATTCTCGGCCTTCCCGCCGGCATTCATACGATCACCACTCAGATCTGGGCATTTTTCCAATACCCGCCGCGCTTGGATTTGGCGGCGGCTTTCTCGGTTCCGCTCCTGCTCGCAACGATGCTGCTGATCGCGCTCCAGAAAAAAATCCTGGGCAGGCGCGGTTTCAGCACAGTCGGAGGAAAGGGCGGACAAAGGCGGTTGATCCGGCTCGGCTGGGGGGGGGTTCCACTGTTTCTTCTAGTGCTGGCGATTCTATCGCTTTCGGTTTTCTTGCCGTATTGGATTTTGTTGAAAGCCGCGCTGTCCAAAGCGTGGGCGGTCCCTTTGGACTGGGACAATTTCACTTTGGGCAATTTCAAGTTTGCTTTTTTTCAATACGGCGACACCCAGCTCGCCATCTTCAACACGTTCAAACTGGGAATTCTGACGGCCACCGTCGGGACGGTCGTGGCCACGCTGATTGCCTATATCACGCATAGGAATCTCCTGCGAGGCGCCAGATTCCTTACCTTTTTCGCTCTTGCCCCCCTGGTTATTCCGGGAATCGTGCTGGCGGTCGGGCTGTTTATTGCCTATACCAAGCCACCCCTCGTCCTCTATGGGACCGTTTGGATTCTTTTTGTTGCCTATCTGACAAAGGAGATGCCCATCGGCTTCTCGCAAGCGGAATCGACTTTCAAGAGTATTCATCCCGAACTGGAAGACGCGAGCCGCGTCATCGGCGCAAACCGGCTTGTCACCCTCAAAGATATAACTGCGCCTCTGGCGCGCTCCGGTTTGATCGCCGCCTGGTGCTTTATTTTTATCGGCGTGATCCGCGAGTTGAGCGCTTCTATTTTGCTTTTTACGCCCGTATCCAAAGTCGTCTCAGTGGTTATTTTCGATCTCAAGGAAGAAGGACAGATCGGCGTGATCGCGGTTTTAGGCATCGCTATGTTACTGGTTTCCTTCCTGATCATTCTTACTGTTCAATTGAGCCTCGGCCGGCAGATTGTCACCGGCCGCGAGTGAGACATGGCGACCGTTTTGCTCGATCGGCTGACGAAGAAATTCGCTGATACAGCGGCGGTGGAGGCGCTGGACCTCGAGATTGCAGACGGAGAATTTGTTTCTCTGCTGGGTCCTTCGGGCTGCGGCAAGACCACCACGCTTCGATTGGTGGCTGGATTTCTGCAGCCCGATGACGGCGAGATCAGGGTGGGTGGGGAAGTGTTGTCATCGCGGCGTGTGCTCGTGCCACCCGAGCGGCGCGCCATGTCGATGATCTTCCAAAGCTACGCTGTCTGGCCGCACATGACGGTATTCCAGAATGTCATCTATGGGCTCAAGTTCAAGAAGCTCACCAAGCATGAGGCCGATCAGCGCGCAAACCGGTTCTTACGCCTGGTACGCTTGGATCCATTGAAGGACCGTTATCCCGCCGAACTCTCAGGCGGCCAGCAGCAACGCGTCGCCCTGGCGCGCGCCTTGGTCGTAGAGCCGCAGACGCTCTTAATGGATGAACCGCTCAGCAATCTAGACGCTAACCTACGCGAAGAGATGCGTTCTGAGATTCGTCGCCTGCACGAGGAGATTCGTATAACGACCATCTATGTGACTCATGATCAAGCAGAGGCGATGGCCACATCGGACCGGATCGCGGTATTGGATCGAGGGAGAATGGTGCAGGTGGGCCGACCCGCGGAGATCTTTGACCATCCCAAGACGCGATTCGTGGCGGAGTTCGTCGGAAAAACTAACATATGGTCGGGGCGGACTGGGGAAAATAACAAGGTAACCGTGGGGCAGGGGCTCCAAATCAAGGTCGCAGCTGGACCTGATGCCAACAGTCGGGATGAGACCTTTGTCTGTCTTAGACCTCACAACATCATCCTGGTGCCCGAGGAGTCGAAGGCGCGCGAGATGGAGCGCCAAGGATATAATCTTTTTGCGGGAGCCATCCAGCGGCATACCTATTTCGGCGACGCCGTCGACTATACGCTTCAATTGCCTCTCCATGCGCTTACGCTTCGTGTCATCGCGCCGCCCTCCCAGCGGTACCAAAACGGGGAAAAGATTTACGCCTTGGCTCATCCGGACCATTGTGTCGTTATAAGAGCATGATGAGATGGCCCGTAGCGCAGGCAGCTTGGCTCGCGGTCTGTGTTGGGGTTTCGTTATCTGCCTGTGGTCGGGACAATTACGCCTCAATACGGAACTTGCGCGCGGTTGGACACACCATCGTCTGTTTGGGTGACAGTCTCACAGAAGGCGTTGGCGCCCGGACGGGTGAAGATTACCCATCGGTCTTGGCCAATCGACTTGGCCTGCCGATTGTTAATGCAGGCCATCCCGGCAATACGACCGCAGACGCTTTGATGCGGCTGCAGGACGTTTTGAACGAAAATCCGAGACTCGTGATCGTCTTGTTAGGGGGCAACGACTTTCTTCGCCAGGTGCCGCTTTCCGAGACCAAGAAGAATCTCGAAGAGATCGTTCGGCGCATTCAAGACCACGGCGCAATGGTGGTCATCGTGGGTATGAAACTCGGACTGTTTACGGATGAATATGGCCCCTTATTTCAAGATATTGCCGACCGGCTGGGGGCTCTCTATGTTCCCCAGCTTTTGAACGGCATTCTCACGGATTCCAAGTTGAAGAGTGATGGCATTCACCCCAACGCTGCCGGCTATCAGCTCATGGCCGAGCGCATGGTGAAACAGATTAAGCCTTTGTTGGAAGAGGCGGATCGACGAAGAGGCGGGATCGGTCCCGGGTAAGTCTGTGTACCGCTAACGCAACGATCGCTATCCCGAGCCAGGTAATGACGCCGCTCACGATCTTCGGGTCTGTGGAGCCGAAGAGCCATCCCAAGTCCGCTCTCCTGAAGTCACCAAAAACGCGCACCGTTTTCAGGCTGAAAATCCAACCGGCGTGCAAGCCGATCGATAGATACAAGGTACCGGTCCGCTCGAATGCGTAACTTAAAATAAGGCCGATCAAAAACAGTCCAAATAGGCCGGGAAACAGGGTCTCGACATCGATGAAGGGGTGAAACGACATCATGACGTGCTGCACGCCGGCCCATGGGTGGATACCGGATAAGACACTATCGTCCGCGGGTTTGACGAAGTGAATCGCGGCAAAAAAAAGCGCAGCAAAAAGATAGCCGCGATAAAGACCCAGATCCTCGCGCAAACCCTTAAAAACAATCCCGCGAAAAAAGATCTCTTCCACGAATCCCGCCCCGATGGCTGCCAGCAGCGCTTTGCCACAACGAGCCAGAGATTCGGAAAGCGAAAGCCGAAGAAAAGGGGAAAAGACATCGGTCCAGGACATCACCGCCACCAGGGATGCCATGGAGGCTAGCGCCA
>DASQUN010000178.1:0-6785 GCA_035641275.1 Candidatus Udaeobacter sp.
ACGTGCGTAGTAACCAGTTCCGGGAAAACCAGGCCAACGAGGTCGATGTGCTGATCCACTGGTGGTCGAATTCGAAATCCGCCTTGAACTTTCTGATCTGCAGCGTCTTGCCGAATTTTCTTCTGAAGATCGCCTTAACGCTCACGGCGTTGCGCGATTCGACGAATACCGTAAGGGTCTCGATGGGCAGCAGGTCTCTAACATGAGAGAGCTTCTGCGCCAGGCCGATCTCGTTCTTGGCGCTCATTTCAACAATACGATCCAACGACTCCGAGTCCTCGAGCAATTGAGTCATGATTTTCCGACGCAGCTCGATCTCTTGTCCAGAGTCTTCGTCATAGCCTGCAAGGACGAAGTAGGTCTTGTGCTTCGACGTGATCATGGATTTCTGCCACCAGTCCACAGCTTTGTCCAAGCTCATGCGCGATGCGCGCGACAGGTGCTCCGAATCCAAGCAGCCGTAGGGCATCGCGAGTATAACAATAGAAGAAGAAATAACGCTCGTCTCCTTGCTGTCGAACTCCGGCGCCGCTCCAATCTTACGGCTCGTAGATCATGACATCGACCGGCTTACCGCCGACGGCGAGGTCGGGGCAAGCGCTCAATGCCACGAGCAGGTCCATCTCGGCGCGCAGGTCCATGTAATGGCCGGCCTTCGGACGAACCTGAGTATGTTCCATCCGACCCGTCGCTCCGTCGATCTTCATGTGTTGATTCAAGTTGAACGGGCTTGGGATGTCTTCGGGAATGATTCCATAAGATGCCAGTACGTTGGATAGATTCTCATAACAGCCATGATCGGGAATTTCGTCGATCTGCCGCGGATAGTATTCGCCCAGCCGATTCTCTCGCTTGGCGAGTTGAAATCGGTAACCGCTGCACATTCCCTTCTGCAGATCGTGAGTGCCTTCTTTGAAGCCGTCCGCCAGGATCGTCATCATATGTTGATTGTTCCGGCCCATGAGCCGGTCGCCCGTGGTGATGAACAACTTCATGTTGTAAACCTTGGTGCGGGCTTGATCGAAGCGCTCGCGCAAGTTCTGCAGACGAAAGAAAACGAGATCAACGGTCGTGGTAGCGGTGATGCGAATCACCTGGCCGTGTTTTAGCTCGCTGGCCCAGCCGGTGTTGTACGGGACGTGGATTTCGCTGATTTTCTGCATGACGGGTTTCTCCTCCTGCCGAGAAAAAGGGGGACTAGCGTCCCTTGTACAGAGCGTCGACGAAGCCGCTGGAGACGAGTTCGCGAATGAACCGAGATTCTGCGAAGCGCTGCGGTGTCGCCCCAGAGGGAAGCGCACGGGTAGCGGAGATCTCTTCGAGGATCGTCTGGATGCCCGTTGGCGTCGCTTCGGGGGCCCGCTTGAAATATTTGGTCGCGTAGATTTCGTAGATTCGTTCGACTGCGGGAGTGTTCTTTTGCCTGGTGTATTTCTCCAGGGTTGCCAGGGCGAAAGGCTTGTCCGTTTTAAAGCGATGGATGCCTTCCACATACGCTTTGATAAAGCGGCCGACCAGGTCAGGGTGGCTTTTGACAAACGCTTGCCGCGCGGCAAACGGTCCAAAAGGATAGACCAATCCTGACGCCGATACATCCGCCAGCCGGACATAACCTTCCGCTTCGGCCCGAAGCGTATCGGGTCCTGTGGAAAGCACGCCGCTCTGTACCGAACCGCCTTTCAATGCCGCAAAGACCAGCGGGCCGGAGCCCGCTTGAAAGATTGGCACATCCTTGTCCGGCTGCATGCCCCACTTTTTGAGCAGATAGCGCGCGATGAAATCGGTCGTGGCTCCGATACGGCTCACGCCGAGTTTCGTGCCCTTAAGCTGCTCCGGCGTTTTAATGGTGGGAATTGACCACAGTTCAAAAGGCAAGGAATCGATGCTCGCGCCAAGCAGTACAACGTCGGAACCGGAGAGATTGGCTGCGACGGCGGCCCCGCCAGCCGTAAAAGAGACCGCCACATCGCCGGCAATCAAGGCCTGCAACGATGGTGGGCCGCCAGCGATGTAGAGAAGCTCAGGATCGATATTGTGTTTTTTAAAAACACCCGCTTCCTTGGTAAGCCAGAGCGGTCCGTAAACCATCGCGATGGAAGTGTAGGCGATGCGCAACGGCTCGGCACCGAGTGAGGCCGCCGTAAAAAAGACGGCCGCGGTAAAACTTGAAATGATTCCAAAGAATCTCAACGTCAATCGTGAGCGGGTTTGATTTCTTCCCATGAATGACCTGTGCCGTTTTAGGTAGGATTCTGTAAGGTAATTCAGGAGTCCTGTCAAGCAAAGCTTTGATCGAGAGCGCTCCATAGCTTACGGATGGGGGAAGTAGTTGTGAAATGCCGTGACCATCAAATTCGCCAGTCGTTCATTATAATTCTCCACGTGACCGTAGTGAGTCAGTCTGGGGACGACGATCAGACGCAACGCCTGCGCATAAGGAGCGAAGCGTTTGAAAGCATAAACCTCTCGACGGAATTCCAGGCCCCTCTCGCCGCCTTCGATCCAGTGTCCTTTGTCGTACTCAGCGACAATGTGGAGCAGCTTCTTGCCGCGAAGTCGATCGAGGTTGGCTCTGTAGGTGACGAAAAGCTCATCGTCGGGCAACCCGGACACCTGCTTGATCTCGGGCAACAGCACATCGTGCCCACTGTGCTCGATGTCCTGCAAATAAGGCTTAAATTGCGGCCGGCGATGACTTTCCAACTCGAACCACCGCTCGGCGCTACCCCAGGGCTGGTTCGGCCCGACATAGCCGCTCTTGAGATAGCCGTTTGGCGAGCGACGGCTCAAGTCGGTGAGATTTCGAAACGGGGCGGCGCGCTCTTCCGGAGATTTTTTGGCACACAGCAGATCCCATTCTTTGCGTATCCAAGCCGGCATTCCAGTTCCGAACCCTAAACCGCCGATAAGCCTATTTTTCAAGCCGTACTGCTCCAGCAAGTAAAAGTACTCGCCGCCGGTAGAGTGACCCCAACAGAAGATTCCGTGTCCGGGCAGAGTCTTCTCGATCAAGACTTTGATTGCCTCGATACACATACGGAAGGTGTAAACGGCAAGTCGATTCTTTAGCTCTTCGTCGCCCGGGACTTCGCCGGTGATAAATTCGGGTCGCCGCTCGGCAATCGGCGGCCACGGCTTTCGACTGTAATGGCCGGGTAGAGAGAGCGCTAGGACCGGAATCCCGAGCGACGCCATGTGTTGCGCTACGCCGACGCGCGAATCCGTTGGCGACGCCTGGGTCAAATCCAGGTATTCTTCCGGTCCGTCCGGTGTGAAGATAAATTCATATTCGTTCGCTGCGCCTCCAGGGACCATGACAACGGCGATTCCCCGAATTGACAGCTTCGCCGGCGTAAACAGCCTCGCGTGAATATCCCACTGAAAGGGTTCTGTCGGGTGTCCGGGGTTGCGGTAGCGGCTGATGCGTGCTTCTACCTCACTGACTCTGAACGCAGTGCGCGGAAACGGATCGGGAAAGCTTTTGTACTCATCGAAGGACATCGAGTAGATAAAGTCATCGTGGAGACCGTCGCCGTGTTTCAGCGCCGCCACGTATCGTGTCATTGCTTGCTGGCTCATTTTGATCTCCCTCAATCCGTTTCGTGAATGAGTGTGGATTCTTGGCAAACCTGCCTGGCCGCTGTCAAGCCTGCCAGCACGGCGAGTAAGTTATCCGAAACGTTCTTTGGATTTGCTTGACAATCTCGCAGGTTTGCAGCTAGAGATTTTTTGGACAATCTTCACTTTTGATCGCATGCTAGGAGGCATGGCATGACCGAGGTAAGCGCGGCACCATCTTACGAAAGGGTCGATCGCAAGGTCGAGGTAATGGACACACCTTATGATCGCTGGGCAGCGTCACAGGGAATCGATGTCATCAGAGGGTTCTTCGTCGAAGATCTCTATACGATGCCCCTCAAACGGTGGGATCGTGTCGGAGGTTACGGCGCCTATATCATGCTGGATGGCACCGGTTACCTCGATGACGCCTATGTTTGTGCCATTTCGCCCGGGAAGAGCTTGAATCCACAAAGACATATGTTCGAGGCGCTGATCTATGTGCTTGATGGTCGGGGTGCGACCACGGTCTGGCAGGCCAACGGCCCAAAGCAAAGTTTCGAATGGCAGACAGGAAGCCTTTTCGCGATTCCGTTGAACGCCTGGTATCAGCATTTCAACGGGCAAGGCGATCGTGAGGCGCGACTGTTAGCCGTCACCACAGCGCCACTCGTTTTTAATTTGTTTCACTCTGAAGATTTCGTGCTCAACAACCCGTACGCCTTTACCGACCGTTTTCGGGGAGAAGAGGGTTACTTTGGCGGTAAAGGTGTTTTGTATAGTGATAGGGTGGTTGAAACTAACTTCGTAGCCGACGCTGTCAATATCGAGCCCGTGGCGTGGACGGAGCGGGGCAAAGGCAACGCGACCATTTTCTTCGAGATGGCGCAAAGCATGATGGGTTCGCACGTATCGCAATTTCCGGTGGGTCTTTATAAGAAGGCGCATCGACACGGGCCGGGCGCGCACGTTTTTATACTGAGTGGCAAGGGCTATTCGCTCCTGTGGCCGGAGGGAAAGGAGCGAACTCGGGTCGATTGGAAGCCCGGATCGATCGTCGTACCGCCGGAAGGCTGGTTTCACCAACACTTTAATTCTGGGGCAGTGCCGGCCCGCTACCTTGCTCTCAAGGTCATTAGCCGAAAATTTAAGTTACAGCCAGGTAAGATTCAGTCCGATGTGCCGCTCGCGTATGGCGGGTGGCAGATCGAATACGAAGACGAGGATCCCGAAATTCGCCGAATTTTCGAAGCGGAATGCGCCCGATCCGGCGCCGAAGTGAAGATGCCCAGATTCGCCTAGTTCGCGATTGACTTGTCTTAGGGTTTTTCTTAATAATGGATTGGTAAGGCTTTAATAGTAAAGAATTTTCGGAGGCACCGATGCTTAAACCTGTGGGCCTGATCAACGGACATTATGAATGTCGCTCCTTGGACGAGACGCTGCCCATTTTTACCGATTTGCTGGCGCTGGAGGTAATGGAGCGGCAAGAGAAAGAGGCAGTTCTTAAACATCCCAATACCGAGTGGCGCTTAGTCGTGCATGAAGGCGGGCCCAACGCCGCCAACAAGCCTCATAACAATCACTATGGTTTTCGCGTCGGAACCTCTAAGGAGATCCCGGCGGCGTACAAGTATATCGAAGACCACAAAGCGCAGTATAAAATTAAGAGCGTGACCAAGCCGCATGAAGCGCACTATGCCTATTCGATCTATTTCAAAGAGCCCGGAGGAAATGACTTGGAGATCGAGTACTACAACCCTCAGGCGGGGAAACACGGCCGGACGATTGCTTCACCGCACTGGAAGGCGCCGCTGCCCGAGAGCCGGTTTCCAGGTAAGGGGTATGTTCCTCAGGCGATGACCCATGGGACCTTGCAGTGCGATGACAAGGAAACCAACGACCGTTTTCTGGAACAAGTGCTTGGATTAAAAATCGTCGGCGGCGGCAGGACATCGACCTACGTCCGGCATCCGGATACGCCTTGGTACATTGTCGTGCTGCCGGGCCACCATCGGGACTATCTGGCGCCCGTCAATCGCTTCACCCTCAAGGTGGCTTCGGCGAAGGAAGTCGAAGACGCGCACAAAGACTTCACAACGAACGGCAAGCAAATGAGCATCCAAGACGTGTGGAATTTGGCCGAAGAAGACGGAAGAGCTTATTTCATTTTCAGTGATAGCAGCAAGAACTGGTGGGAAGTGACGTCTTAAAGTCGATTGTTACCGTGCTGGAGACCCTTCACTATCTTGCCGAAAAAAAACACTGGCAACACTACGGTTAAAATAGCCCGCGGGCTGATGCCTCACTGAAGTTGACCGAATTCAAACCCGGCTATAGCTGCGCCCGTAGCTCAATTGGACAGAGCACCAGACTACGGATCTGGGGGTTGGGGGTTCAAATCCCTCCGGGCGCGCCACCGAACCAAGTACTTATGAACTTTTGAACCTCGGCGGCAATCGCAAGTCTCCAGAAAGCTCCATGTGTTTCGTTGAGCGTCGAGGATCTATCGAGAGAAAATACCGGCAGTACGGCCCTTGCTTGCACGCGGTTGCTCAGCCTTTTGCTGCGGCAGTCGATTTTCGGATGATGCCGAGCGCAAACACTGCGCCAGCAGCAGCATGGCTCCAAGCCCCGTCACAAGCGGCACCAGCACTAACCAGACAGAGCCGATGTTGATCAAAACGATCCCTTCAGCAATACCGACGACAAAAAATGCAACCGCAAGTAGCCCAAACTTAAGTCCCACCCAGAACGACAACGTCATTTCGTCGGTGTCGCCCAAGAATAACCGCCGCTCCTTTTCGCTAATCGCAGGAACTCCGTCCGCCACTCTTATGAGCATCAGGATCCCAAGTGCGAGCGGAATTGACCAGAGAAGCAGGAACATTGTCCACATAACGCACCTATGCTATGTCCAAGTGCTACGGCATCACGCGTGCCACTTTCCATGATTTCGCCTGACTCAGATCCTATGATTTCCTTGTTGAAGCAAAGTACGTTCCATCTGCTGGAGTGCATTTCTTTAAGAAAACGCGCCAGACTGCAATTTAGTGTTGGATTAATCTTGAATTCTCAAGAAAAAGCCGACAGACCCACGTTTCCGTTGTCGTGGGGCACAATGCTTGCGACTCGCGGGTTTTGCGAACGCCATAATTGATTACTGGACCTTCGAAGTTAAGTTGTTGCCGTTGAATCTAATCTCGCATCACGGCCGATCGATTTTC
>DASQUN010000179.1:0-4996 GCA_035641275.1 Candidatus Udaeobacter sp.
TCGATCTGCTTTCGAAACAAGAGCAGCTCCCGGCTGTGGCCGCGGAGCCTAAAGAATTAGTTTCCAGCACCCGGTAGCTAATATGGTCCGTCAATCCCAGAGCTATTTAGGCGATACTGGACTCTCTTCCGTTTTCCGCAGCCCCTTCCTGATTCCGTCCTTGATGCTTCACGCAATGCTGGTTTTTTTCGCGTTGCGCGCGGCGACTCTCTCGATCGCCAAGCCCGAGACAAATGTACCGATCTCGGTACAACTAGTGGAAGTCAGAGAGGGCGGCTCCGACAACAAGAGCATTGGCCCCGGCAAGGGCCCCGGGGGTCCACGAACAGCTCCAAAGTTAGGCGTACCCCTCCCTCCGGCGCAAAGAACTGGGAAACTGGACAATGGCTCGACGGAAACCTCTATTCCCAGCAACCAGACGGAAGCCGCGCCGGCATCGCAGCCTGCGCTTCCAGGTCCGAAGGTCTTGGCGACAGATACGCGCCATGAGGCAGTGAATGTAAAAGAGGCGTCGCCGGACTCCCTGGTGCGGCTCCCAACGAAGGACTCCACGAACCCTCTAGCCGCCAGCGCTGCTGCGGATGTGGAAACAAACCAGAAAAGCGTGGCTGCCTTGAAAGGAGTCGGCGAAGGGCCGGGAATTAAAGCACTGAAGGAAGGGAATCAAATTCCCGGTGCCCTCAAGGGTATGGGAAGCGGCACAGGACCGTACGGAGCTCCGGGCGGGAGTAAGAGCGGAACCGGAACAACCGGTGGGGGAACCGGCGTGGGCACTGGCGGCGGAAGCAGTACGGGCCTCAAAGGCATCGCCAATTTAGACTACAACCAGTATCTTCAGCAACTCGAAAAGAGAGTGCGCTCGGTGTGGAAATATCCGGACGACGTCTCGGGGATCCAGAAAGTCGCTATCCGCTTTGCTCTGGATCGAGCGGGAAAATTGATGCAGGCCGACGTGCTCGATTCTTCAGATTCAAGGCTCAATGCCAGCGCCGTGGAAGCCATGAAACGTGCTTCTCCTTTTCCTCCGATCCCGGAAAGCCTAAAAGATCTCGCCAACGAGCCGTTGATCATTAGATTTACGGTTTCTATCCGAGTCCGCGGTTAGGAAGTCTTATTCCATCTCCATTTCTGGAAACGGTTTCATTGAATTAATTTTCAGTTCAGGTAATCTGCAGCGGAGATTCTGCAAGAGTTTACCGATGGAACAGCAAGGCCTAGATCTTATCGACATCGTTCACAAGGGCGCGATTGCGACCTATCCGCTAATCCTGATGTCAATCATAAGTGTCACAGTCGTGCTTGAACGGCTCTGGTCGCTAAAAAATATCAGCTCCATGACTTTGCGGGTGACGGAATCTCTAGTCGAGCCCATCAAAAAAGGTCAACGAGACCTAGCGATTGCGATCTGTAAACAAAACTCCCAATGCCCCGCTGGACGAATCTTTCTAAACGTTCTCCAAAGGGAGGGAAGCCAACGGCTTGAGACGGCCAATGCCTTTGCCGCCGAAGCGATGTTTGAAGAGACGCAAAAGCTAAGAAAACATCTGTGGATTCTCGGAACCGTGGCCAGCAGCGCGCCGTTCATCGGCCTACTCGGTACGGTTGTGGGGATTATCAAATCCTTCGAAAGCATGGCGATTGCCGGGACCGGCGGTTTTGCCGTGGTTGCCGCCGGAATATCGGAGGCCTTGGTCGCTACGGCGCTCGGATTGGCAGTGGCGATTGTCGCAGTTATTTTTTACAATTATTTTCAAACGCGGATTGCGAATCTCAACGGTCTTTTCCGCATCCAAACCGCTAAGGTTCTCCAGAACATGGGTCTGTGAGGTTTTTCCATGGCTATGACCCCGCTCGGCGGCAATGAAGACAATTCCGATATCGTAGCGGAAATTAACATCACGCCTTTGACCGACATCTTTCTTGTCTTACTCATCATTTTCATGATCACCAGCTCGGCAATGATTGAATCGGGCGGCAAGATCAATCTGCCCAAGGCCGTGGCCACCCAATCGGAGGCCAGGGGGACGACTGTGACACTGACCCCCAAACATGAGATTTACGTCAATCAAAAAAAGGTCAGTGAGGAAAGCTTAGAGGCGACCCTGAAGGCAGCGCTCAGTACCAGTCCCGACAAGACCGTGATCCTGCGGGGCGACAAGGAAGTATTACTGGGTGAGACCGTGAAAGTGCTGTCGATGATCAAGCGGGCGGGAGCTTCGGAAATTGCGATCGCCGCCGAGGTCGAACGAGTGAAGCGCTAGATACGGGTGGACTGAGCTATTAAGCCACATCGACTATCGTGGAGGCCCTTCCGTCTCAGGCGGCAGCCGCTGTGAACTTCCCAGGCTATTCTCCCTACCTCGTTCCACATCCCTTTGGATTTCCGCCGGGCTTTTCCCCAATCGTTCAACTTGTAGCCTGAGGCTCTTCTCCTTTTCGAGGAAAACCTCCAACTCCAACGACTTCTGGTTGCCGGACTGGTAGTAAACGGTAATCGAATCGCGTCCCGTCGTGCCATCGCTGGCGCGGGCGAACACATCGATCTGATTGCGCCCTTCGATCACGGGAACCGCGGAAGAAAAGAACCCATCTGCCGCCAGTCGAAGGTGGGTTGCCTTTTGACCCATCGTTTGGTTGACGATTTGGACGTAATCCACACCCACGACTGAAATATTCTCAACTAGAGCCAAAACATCTGCCGGTCTGGACACCGGAGTGTAAGTGCCGCCGCTTTCCTTTGCGATCCCGACAGCCGCAGTCGGGAACGAGAGCGCTTCTTCACCCAAAGCAAACACATGGACCTTAACGCCGGCCTTGCCCGCCAGTCGCGCGGCATTTATCGCCAGAGTGACATCCTCGGGGGCCATCCGTTTCCCTCCGCCGATGGGCATGGTCGGAAACCCATCGGTAAGAAGAAATTCGACTTTCACCGCATCGGTTCTTTTTTCGCTCTTTCCTAATCCCAACAGCTCTGAAATTCCCGCGCGAATTCCTTCGACCATGTTCGTTCCGCCGTCAGGACCCGCTCTCAGGATATCGTCCAACGCGCGACGAACCTGTTCGAAGTCATGCGTCAGCGGTTGCAGCAATCGCGCCCCATGGCTGAAAGTGATCACACCGATTCGCGTGGTTTCGGAGTTGAGCTGCATCAGCAGGCGGCGAGCTGCCGCAACTTCGGCAGCCAAAATAGAGTTCCGCAGATTCCTCGGCGGCGGCTGTCCAAAGCCAAACCCACCGATGCTGATCTGCGGTCTGGGGAAACTGGAAGAACCGGAGTTATCCGGCAGTTGAGCCCCATCACCCAAATCGACACCCGCATAGACCGAGGTGCTCCCGGAGACATCGATGACCAACAAAATGTCGGCATTCGCCGATCGGGTCGTCTGACTGGCAACTTTGCCGCTCACGACGATCGTGTTCTGCTCTTGTGTGATGCGAGAGCCATCTCTGGGGGAGACGACCTGAACTTTGGGTTCGGCACCCCAAGCTGAATTCGACCAGGCGGCAAGGGCAATTAGAAAAACCCAGAGCCAGAGCCGGAGCGATAATGCGTTCATAGCGGTGAAACCTAGAGCGGTTAAACGCTAACATGATTTAGAAGACGTGTAAACGAGATCGCAAAGAGCGCTATTGTCCCATGTACAAAGCGTCACGCCAGCGTGGTATACTCACCCGCATGCCAAGCAGAGCACTGGCTTTATTCGTAACCCTTGTGACGGTCTTTTCTTACCTCGGACATGCCTTTGCGGATTATATGTTGATTTTGAAGAATGGCCGGCGAATCGCTGTTCAGAGCTATCGTGAGGAAGGTGGAATAATCAAGTTTCCGGGGCTGGGAGGCGAAATCGGGATCGGGAAAGACCAAATTCAAGCGATCCGGAAGGCCGGTGAGACCGAGCCGTCAGGATTCAACGTTGCACGACCCGAACCAACCACGGCTGCTCCAGCCAACGAGCTCACGGAGGGACAAAAAAAGGTGCCCTCACCGGTCTCTGAAGAAAAAATTCCCGGCACTGAAGAAACGCTAAAAGAACAAAGGGCAAAAGAAGAAAAACAGTATCAGAAAAGAATTGGGGAGATAACCGAACAGCTGAAAGAACTGCGAGAGCGATATGCGATCGAGACCAGGGGCAACACGGGTCCTGATCCAGCTTTCTTTACCACTGAGGAGGCCTTCAGGGGCCACCAAGAAGACCTCTTGTCCAGGTTAAGAGATGCACAGTACAGGGCACAGGGACTCGACACTGGAGGGAGCGCCGCTTCTCCTCCCTTTTCCATGGATGCGCCGCCAGCATACACAGCGAAGCAGAAGAGGCTGAGCGACCTCAGAAATCAGATTGATCAACTGGAAAGCCGGCGACAACTACTGATTGATGAAATGCGGCAGAAGGGTTTTGATACAGGTTCACTGTTTTTGGAATAATATAATCTGGCTAAAGTAACTCCACCGCCGCCCTAAGTCCGAGCAGATAACTCTGCACGCCAAATCCCGTGATCTGGCCGATCGCCGCGCCGGCAATGTATGAATGTTTGCGAAACTCTTCGCGCTTGTAAATGTTCGAGATGTGTATCTCAACAGTGGGTATCCCGGCCGCGTTTACAGCATCCCTTATCGCCACGCTGGAGTGAGTGTAAGCGGCCGGATTAATAACAATCGCGCCAAAATGATCGGGCGCTTCCTGAATCCAAGTGACCAACTCGCCCTCATTATTCGACTGTCGAATTTCCACCTCGACCCGCAGCTCTTTCGCCAGCGCTTGGATCTTCTCGTTGATCTGTTCCAACCTCAACCGCCCATAGATTTCCGGTTGCCGCTTGCCGAGAAGATTCAAGTTGGGACCATTGAGTACCAACACTCTTTTTTTCGCTGCCACGAAGGATTCCTCGGTCGTTCCAAATCTGGACGTTTTTATGCACCGAGCGCGGCCAAGATTTCTCCCGGTGTCAAACTATGAAAACAACTTCTGCCAATCCCCGCACACATGACGAATTTGAT
>DASQUN010000180.1:0-2898 GCA_035641275.1 Candidatus Udaeobacter sp.
CCAGATTTCCCGCAACCCAGCATGGATCGCAGCCTATTCAGGCTTTGAAATACAAATCGATGAGCAAGCAAGAGGCAGCAAACAGAACAACGAACCCGATGGGCTGGACAAGAATCGTACCGGAGCAATCTACAAAATCCCCACCGGTCAGGACGGGGAGCCGAGACTGCAGGATTTTCGCCCCGCTCCACCGTTAAAGTCGGAGCAATGGAACGATTATGAAATCGCGGTGAAAGGCCAGAACTACGTCGTGCGGCTCAATGGCTACCAAACCACGCGCTTTTTGAACACCGATCCCTCGCGTGGAATGCCTGCCGATGTTGATCCTGATTCCGGTTATATTGGCTTACAGTCTTATCGAGATTCGCGGGTGAGCTTCCGGAACATACGGATTCACCCGCTCTAACCACTCGAATCCAACTTAACTGCTCTACGTTTCTCAAAGAGGTATTTCGTGATGATACCTGTCGGCCGTAATCAGGCGTGCTGCCCGATTGCGTCGAAAGTAGTACCAGCCCCATTGGATCAAGACCAAGACTTTGTTTTCGAATTCGACCAGATTGATCAGATGGACAAAGAGCCACACCAGCCACGCCCCGAAACCAGTGAGGTGAAGCTTTCCGATGTAAGCGACGGCCGATCCGCGGCCGACAATCGCCATGTTGCCGCGATCCTTATAGTGGAAAGTGGGAATCGACTTTCCTGCCAATCTGCTGCGCAAAAGTTTGGCTACGTACTCGCCTTCCTGGATGGCTACAGGAGCTATTCCGGCGAGCGGCTGCCCTGTCTGATGCGGGTAATTGGCTAAATCGCCGATGACAAAAATTTCCGGA
The DNA here is from genome assembly GCA_035641275.1 of Candidatus Udaeobacter sp. Classification (GTDB taxonomy): domain Bacteria; phylum Desulfobacterota; class Binatia; order UBA9968; family UBA9968; genus DASQUN01. Next base: position 834 of record DASQUN010000180.1, read on the forward strand.
TGATTGGGCACACTCAGATCCGGCTCGACGAGAACTCTCCCGCTACGGTCCACGTTAGCGCCGCAATGCTTTGCCAATAGCTTTCCTAAAAATGACGCCTGAACCCCGGCAGCCCACAAGACGGTGTGGCATGGAATCCGTTCGACGGTCTCACGATGTTTGGTAATCACTCCGCCTTCTTCCATGGCGGTGACGATCGTGTTGGTTCGAACCGAAACTCCCGCCTGGCTCAAGAAGAGCTCCGCCTTCTTGGACAGCTCGGCAGGATAAGCCGTGAGAATGCGATCCGCTGCTTCCAGCAGTAGGATCTGGGCAGCCGCCGGATCAATGCTCCGGAAATCGTTAATCAGAGTGTCCCTGGCGATATCTGCCAGCGCTCCCGCCAGTTCGACGCCGGTAGGCCCCCCGCCAACGATTATAAAAGTTAATAAAGCGCCTATCCTCTTCGCATCAGCCTCGCGTTCAGCCGCCTCAAAAGCGAGGAAGATACGCCGGCGCATCTCGGTTGCGTCTTCAATCGTTTTAAGTCCGGGCGCCACAGCTTCCCAAGCGTCATTGCCAAAATAATGATGGCGTGATCCGGTGGCGACAATCAGCGTATCGTAGGCGACTTTTCCATCGCTGAGTATGACCTGCCGATTGCCAACGTCGATATCGATCGCCTCGGCTAAAAGAACGCGTGCGTTTTTCTGCCGCTTTAATACCGCTCGGAGTGTCGAGGCGATGTTCGCTGGAGAAAGCCAACCGGTGGCGACCTGGTAAAGGAGCGGTTGAAAAAGATGGAAATTGCGCCGATCAATCAAGGTCACTTCGAGCGCGGCGTTTTTCAGCGATCGGGCCGCATGCAGCCCGCCAAAGCCTCCCCCGAGGATGACGATCTTTCGATTCCTCTCCATGACGATATTTCGTATGTCCGCTTAATTGAATGGACTCGGATTCGAGCGCAGTAAAACAGCCAGGCTACGAGCTCTTGTTGTTCGGATATGGAGCCTCCGGTTCGCTCTTGGCAGCGGCATTGATAAGGCCTTCTATAATTTGGGACGCCGCAGGCTTCCTTCCCTGCCTGTCCAATGACTTCAGCCGCAGCTTTTCCAAATTCGCTTTGGTTTCCTGACTTAGACGTAAGACTATCTTGGTTCGCCTTGGTTCATTCGATCGGGCTGCGGTTTTGCGCTTGCGCGGTGAAGCACCCATGGACAGTTCCTTGTAGTCAAAAGTAGAACTCACCGTCTCTGCGATTGTCTCTTTTTCCGGACAAGGGCCGCTTGCGAGCCGCCCTACGCATGCCGAAGGTGAGTTCTCGTAATCTCCATGATTCACCCAACGGATTAACTTCCACCCTGCTTTGTAGGGGCGGTCTTCTCGGTATCTGGAAGAATCCCGAGTGAGCGAAGGGCATCGCGAATCGCACCGATTGCCACCGGCTGAGGGCCCGTCATATTTTCATCGTCGGCTACTTGCATTTCCCTCACGTCGTATTCCCATTGGCGCAGAATCTTAATCTTCTGGTCGCGTGATAAATCGTTTCTTTTGAGAACTTCTTCTGGTGTTTTGAAAGCCAATCCCGGGTCAAGCAATGCCTTTTCAAATTCAACCATTGTTGAACCTCCATCGAGTAATTCGAATAGCCCATACACTGCAAAACAGGCAGCTGCACGATGCAGTTTCGTTATTGTGCGAAGGTATCGATGCAAAAGCCACACCAATGGGAATCAGGCAAATGCCCTTGAGCACAAGGAAAGCTCTGTTAAAATTTAAATGTGACTGCAAAACCCATTCTCCGGCAAGGGCGAAACTGCTGGAAAATCGCTCGGTCGTCGCGCGTCAAATTTCTCATCGACGGAGCGGCTTACTTTTCAGCGGTCGCGGAAGCTTTGGAGCAAGCTCGTGAATCCATACTCATTTTAGGATGGGATTTCGATAGCCGTATTTGCCTAAGACCCCAAGCGGACGATCCGGCGGTCGCCTCCGAGGATCTCGGGGCCCTCCTCAACAGGATCATAGCCAAGCGGCGGAAGCTGCACGCCCATATTCTCATCTGGGACTATGCCATGATTTTCGCGTT
>DASQUN010000181.1:0-2968 GCA_035641275.1 Candidatus Udaeobacter sp.
CTGAATCCTTTAGGATAAAAGCTCGGCGCAACGAGCCAGAAAAGCTCAACCCAATGCATCACTGCGACGATAACCGCCACGGCGCAAAGCGCCGCGGCTTTGCGTTTCACCACCCGCGACAACAATAATAGAAACGGCAAGGCGAACTGGAGAATGATCAGCGAAACGGCGATTCCTCCCCACCCGCCGACCATCCGATGGAGATACCAGGGGATTTCTTTGTTGTGATTCCCCACCCAGATGAGCAAAAACTGAGAAAAGGATATATAGGCCCATAGCATGACGAACGCGAGCAGCAAATTGCCCAAATCCTGAAAAACTGGCGGACCCATCACTTCAGACAGCGGTTGTCGGCGGGAGAGAAAATAGGCAACGCCGAGGACAAAGGCCAAAGCGAACAACCCGTCGCCGATGATGAAGATCATCCCGTAGATCGTCGAGTACCAACGGGGTTCCAGCGACATCAACCAATCAATCGCCGAGAAAGTCACCGTGAGACCATACAAGACGAGCCCTGGACCGCTGAGGTTTTGCAGCCGTTCGATAAACGAGGAATCAGGGGCGCGATCCTGTTCATGCGACCATTTGGTCAGCAAGGTGCCCAGCGCCATCCAGATCCCGAAATACAAGGCGGCGCGCACAATAAAACTGGACGTGTTGAGATAAAGGCTCTTCTGTTGCAGGAGCTTGTCATGGGCGACGTTCTCCGGCTGGGCCCACACATACAAGTCCGAGATTCCGAAAAGCACCGGCAAGAACAGTAGCGCCATCAGCGGGAAAGTTCGAATAGCGGATTCAAGCGGGCGTTGGATGACAAATCCCCACCTTCCGCCGACGAGATGGTGGATCATGACAATTCCCAAACAGCCGAGAGGAATGCCCAGCCAGAATACGTAAGCCATCAGATACGAGCGGAAAAACTGCTGGCGGTCGAAATACGCGCCTAAGAAACAGAGCGCGAGGGCGGCGCCGCCGGCTGCAAGCGCTCGTTTCATCATGGGATTCACATCCGTCAGTTCGACGTCCAAATTAGTCATGGGTTCTTCTCGAGCGAAGCCCGGCGTTCCTTCTCCGGGACGTCCGCGAGCTTGGCGTGCTGGCTCAATTGCAAAGCTCGCACATAGCCGACGATCGCCCACCGATCACGAGCTGAAATCTGTTCCGCATACTCCGGCATGGCACCAAAGCCGTGGCTGATAATGTCAAAGAAATATCCTACTGGAGCCGCCCGCAAGCGATCGAGGTGAAAAGACGCCGGCGCGCGATATCCACGCCTAACAACCATACCCTGACCGTTGCCGACTTGATCATGGCAGGGCGAGCAGAAGATGTTATAGCGCTCTTGACCTCGAAGTAAGACCTGCCTGTCAATGGGAAAAGGAAAGATTTCCGCCGGCTTGCGATTGATTTTTCCCGTGTGAAAGTGCTCGTCGGCGTTAAGCTGGCCGCGCGCGACCGTTCCCTCGACCAGCGGCCGGGCCGCTCGGCCATCCTCGAAGAAGTCACTCTTCGCCAGTGGCTCGTAGCGCGGCTGGTCGGCCATTTGCTGCTGGCACGCCGTCAGCCACAAACCGATCGCGATCACAACCCATTGCGATCGCTGTAAGGGGCGGCGTGTGACCGTTTCAGCGCTCAACATCATAGACACCTTCAGCTCCTGTCCCTTCGAGAAAGCTCCGCGTGCCTTGAGGATCGAATTTCGGATCAGCAGCTTCGATGCAGAGAAAGAACCGGTTGCGGCTAGCCAATTCGAACCGATCCACGTTGAAGACGGGATGATAAGGCATCGGCAAGCCGTTCAGCGCCAATAACCCAAAAACCGCGGAAAGTGCCGCCAATAGGATAGTCAGTTCAAATGTCACCGGAATGAAGGAGGGCCAGCTGTTCAACGGCCTGCCGCCAATGTTAATCGGGTAGTCAATGACGGATATCCAATACTGGAGCAGAAATCCCCCGCCGCACCCGATGAGGCCGCCGATCAGGACAATCAGCGGCACTCGGGTCCGCTGAAACCCGATCGCCTCGGCCAATCCCTCGACCGGAAAAGGCGTGTAGGCGTCCATCTTCCGAAAACCTTCATCCGAGGCTCGCCGCGCGGCGGCCAGTAAAGCGTCCGGATCGGCAAACTCCGCCATGAGACCGTAGATCGCCGTATTCATCAGCGCCGTCCTCTCGTTGGTGATTCCTACGCCTATTCGCTTTTGATCTCCGCCTCCTCATGGACCAGTCCGCGCATCTCGAAGATCGAAATCATCGGCAGGAAGCGGATGAAAAGGAACAACAAGAAAACGAACAGACCGATGGAGCCTGCAAAGACCCCATAATCGACCGTGGTACCGGAATACATTCCCCAGGCAGACGGCATGAAGTCGCGTGACAAACTGACGACGACGATGACGTATCGCTCCAGCCACATGCCGATGTTCACGGCTACGGCGATGAGAAACAATGGGGCACTATGAGTTCGGACGCTGCGGATCCAGAGAACCTGGGGTAACAAGATATTGAACAAGATCAGCAACCAATACATCCAACCGTACGGACCAAACGCACGGTTGAACATCATGTATCGTTCAAAGATATCCCCGCTGTACCACGCGATAAAGGTCTCCATGAGATATCCGTAAGCAACGACCATCCCCGTCACCAGCATGACGATCCCCATATTCTGGAGGTGGCGCATGGTGATGAAATCTTCGAGCCCGTAGAGTTTGCGTAGCGGGATCGCAATCGTCAGGACCATGGCGAAGCCGGAATAGATGGCGCCGGCGACGAAGTACGGCGGAAAGATCGTGGAGTGCCAACCGGGAACGACGCTCACGGCAAAATCAAAACTGACAACGGTGTGAACGGAGACAACCAGCGGAGTGGCTAATCCTGCCAAAAGCAAATAGGCCATCTCGTAGCGATGCCAGTGAATAGCCGAGCCCCGCCACCCCATGGCGAGCATGCCGTAGATGAACCGCGG
>DASQUN010000182.1:0-3813 GCA_035641275.1 Candidatus Udaeobacter sp.
TCGGCAAGGGCGCGGAAAAACTCCTCCAGGTCGTAACGTTTGGGACGTTTAGATTTCATGGCTCCTTTTACCTTTATCATATTTTTGCGAATATGTCTTGACATATATGTCGGTAATTATATATTCGTCTCAGCGCATATTTTGGGCAGGGAGGGTACAAATGGCAACGGACTTAGCGCCACAGAAGATCCTGTTCCTTTGCACAGGCAATTCTGCTCGCAGCATCTTCGCCGAATACCTCATGAATAGGATTGGTAAACATCGATTCGAAGCCTACAGCGCTGGAAGCCAGCCGGCAGGGACGGTGAATCCCTTCGCCCTTCGGGTGTTGCAGCACTTGTACGATACGGACCCCAGCTCCGCGCGGAGTAAGTCCTGGGACGAATTCAAAGATGCGCAATTCGATTTTGTTATTACCGTCTGCGACAGCGCCCGTGAGTCCTGCCCTTTTTTTCCGGGCCAGCCAATCGTGGCTCATTGGGGGATTCCCGACCCCGGGCTGGCAACAGGCAGCGATGAGGAAAAACTTCAACAGTTCAGAACCGCCGCGCTGCAGATTCAGCGACGCATCGAATTGTTTTGCGCACTTCCGACCGAACAAATCGAGCGCCTTAAACTCACTGAGTTGGTGCAAGCGATCGGCGACAACGAGAGGAGAAAGGAGAAAGAAAGCCATGGGTGACCCAGTAAAAGTCCACTTAGCACTGAATGTACAGAGATTTGAAGAATCGGTAGAATTCTACCGAGCGATGTTCGGAGTCGATCCAGTAAAGCACAAGCCGGGATACGCCAAGTTCGACATCTCTCAGCCGCCGCTCAATCTCACGTTGAACCACGCAGGCGACGTCAAGGAACATGGCGCTTTGAGTCATCTGGGTATTCAAGTCACAAGCACGTCAGAAGTCCTTGCAGCAAAAGAACGGCTCCAAAACGCAGGGCTTGCGACCGCGGAGGAGCTGAACGTGGATTGCTGCTACGCGTTGCAGGATAAAGTCTGGATTACCGATCCAGACGGCAATCGTTGGGAAGTTTTTACGGTCAAGATCGGAGACACTCACCCTGAAGTGAAAGCTGATGATTCCTCGTTTGACCGGGTATCGGCCTGCTGCCGGTAATAAGAGACCCTCAGACGAGCCTCCACATAAGGAACATCAATCGCCGAACTCAACCAGATGAAACTAAGCACCGATCACGGAACCGCGGGCGTGGGCGTCGGAGGTCCATATTTGCTGTACGTCTTCTCGATCTGCGCTCGCATTTCCTTGAGAGTTTTACCTTGATCCATCATTTTCATCACGTCCCGCGTGATGCCGATACAGATGTCTCAAGCGAGGCTCATGCGATCAAATACTAACTTGTCGTGGAACGAAGTGTCCTTGATGTAGCAGGACGCATTGCTGGTGTGGCCCTCGGAGCCGCAACCGCAGTAACATGGAATGTAGCGAAGCGTATCGCGATTGGCGATCGCGAAGCGATAAGCCTCGCGGACTTCGTCAGGAGCCTTCGTGATGTCCGCCGGCAAAACATTCTCCGGAGCTAATTTATAGCGGTGCTCCGCCGACTCAAATCCTCGGCAGGCGGTAACCGCTATAATACCGGCGCCAAGCAATCCTTTGGTAAGAAACTCCCGTCTATTCATCCGCTACTCCCAGTTATAAGAATTATGCGGCGGTTGTAGACTGCGATCTTAATAGCCGCAGTTCGAAAAAAGATTCGCGAAGCACTGAAAAAGCACTTCTCAGGAACAGAGCGGCAATGGCGGCTCCGACCACGATATCGGGCCAACTCGCATCAAACGCCTTTACGCCGATCGCGGCTACCAGCACCGACAGATTAGCGATCATGTCGTTGCGCGAGCAGAGCCAGGTGGAGCGTAGATTAAGATCATCGGATCGGTGGCGGAAGAGCAGCAGAAAACATAGCCCATTCCCGAGCAAAACGAGTAGTCCGATGATTCCCATCGTCTCTGCCACGGGCACAACTCCCACTGTCATCTTGTAAATGGCTTCGGCCAAGACTCCAACGCCGAAGGCAGCCATGACAATGCCCTTGAGAACAGCGGCGATCGCTTTCCATTCAGCACTTCGCCAAAGCACGTAAAGACTAAAACCATAGACCAGCGAATCGCCGAGCATATCGAGCGAATCGGCAAGCAGCGCGGTTGAATGCGCCAGCACGCCGGCGATCGCTTCGACAACGAAGAGAACCGCGTTGATCACCAAAACGACGACGAGAACTTTTCTATGCTCACCTCGCAGGGTGGTTATTTCTTCTGCTTTTTGCTCGCAACAAGCATCCATAAGGTTAATCTTAGCAACTCAACACTTACAGTACCAAGGGCAGGACGCGCGCTATCTAGGCCAGTACATCATGATAGCGACCCCAACCAAACTTACCGTGCCGCCAATCAAGTCGAACGGGTCTGGTTTGTTGCCATCCACGAACCAACCCCAGAGAAGAGAGACAATAAAGAAGCCGCCGTAAGTGGCATAGACGCGACCGAAGTGGGCTGGTTGAAAGGTTGGGATAACACCGTAGAGAAAGAGGATCAAACCTCCCAACAATCCCCACGGCCAAGACCGACCTTCCCTAAGCCACTGCCATACAAGCCACCCGCGACCAATCTCACATAAGCATCCTGCGTTATGGCAGGAGAATATTTTCATCGCCGCTCAACAGGCTTCTTGCCGGCTGTTTTCCGTCCGGCAGACGCCAGTATTCCCTTTGTTTGCGGAATGGCAGGATGAGAAGGTTCAGGAATTTATTATCTTTCGGATCAAGGTACGCCGGAACACCGATAACGACATCGGACTGTCTCACGTTTAGCCTCAGCGTTCCATGGATCAGATCCCACCATCGGAAAATCACTGAATAATTTGAATTCGTCTCGTCCTTTACAATGGAATGATGGATTCCATGCATGCGAGGCGTAACGATAACCTTGTTTAGGCATCGCTCGACCGCTATGGGTAGCTGCACGTTGCTGTGATGAAAGATGGTCGCACACTGGAAAACCAGCTCATAAACGAGATACGTAAACAGGGATATTCCTATCAAATAAACCTGAAGCGCCCGGAAACCCACCGAGTACAAAACTTCACCAAAGTGGAAGCGGAAGGATGTTGAGACATCCAAATCAGGATCCACATGGTGAACATTGTGAAAACGCCAAAAGAGTGGAATAGAGTGGTTCGCCCGATGCCAATAGTAAAAAGTAAGATCCATCAATAGAAAACCGAGGATAAACTCAGCGGTAAAAGGTAAAGGCATGACGCGTAACAAGCCGAATTGGCTTTCTGAAGTCCAGGACGCTAGTCCGAGAGCCACGGGCGCTACAACATATGCCCCAGTCGCCAGGGCTAACACTGAAACACCAACATTGATCAGGAAGCGTTTTATTTTCGAACGCTTTCCTTGGCGGAGCGAAAATCGTGTCTCGATCATCAACAGCGTCAGGAAGACAGCGATTATGATCAGGCTTGTGGTGATTTCAAACTGGCGAAGAAATTCGGGTATCATTCGATAGCGTAGCTAAACGGAAAGTTTGTTAATCTGCCAAGTGAGACTGGCCGAACGGATTGTCGCGCCTATGAGCTTGGCTCTCCTCAGCCTTTTTTGGCTCAGCGCTATATCGGTCGAGGTGGGCTTCAATTTGATGAAAAATCCCGAAAAAAACTCGCTGCGCCGCAACTACTTTCAGACCTGCTTTTCGCACCAGCTCCAGCGACTCTCTATTCCAGTGACACCCGAGTTGTTTCGCAACCCGATCGGCCGTGCGGTCCTGAAATCGCGCAAGCCGTTCGCGATCGCTTC
>DASQUN010000183.1:0-2891 GCA_035641275.1 Candidatus Udaeobacter sp.
ATCGGTGTGATGACGCTGGCCGCGAGCCTGCATGGCTACCTGCTCGCCGTCCTCTCTATGTGGCACCGGGTGGTGCTGTTCGTTGCCGCGATCCTGCTGATCGCTCCCGAGCTCATCAGCTCGATCGTTGGCATCGCGCTCCTGGCGGTGGTCGCCATCAGTCAAGGGCTGCCGAGCCATGCCAAGCCGGTCGTCGCCACCCGTTCGCCCGCGAAGTAATTGTGCCAACACGGCCGCGCAGGAGGCGTGCCCCCTTCCGACTTTTTGATGTTCTTATCGGCTCGGCGTCTGGGCAGCCCAAATTAAGTCCCGTTCTCATTCCCAAGAGCCGGAGCGGAAATGACAAAGATGCCTTGTGCTTTTGGCTCTTACGGGTTTAGGATTGGGCCGTGAGTGAGGCGGCAGAACAAGTGAGCGTGCTCAGCGCGGGTGCGGTGGCACCCGGAGTCGTGAGAGTCATCGACGCTTTTCGGCGCGAAACCGGTCATGGCGTGAAGGTTACTTTCGCCACCGCGCCGGCGATCAGCAAACGTATCAGTGGAGGCGAAGCGGTGGATGTGGTGATCGCGCCGCCGGCCGTGCTGGACGAATGGGTGCGGGCCGGAAAAGCCGGCGCGGCCCGCCGCGTTACCATCGGTCGGATCGGCGTGGGCGTCATGGTTCGCAGCGGCGCGCGCTTGCCGAAGATCGCCACGGTCGATGACTTCAAACAATCCCTGCTGAGCGCCGAATCGGTGGTTTACAACCAGGCCTCAACCGGCATCTATCTCGAAGGACTGTTTGATCGGCTCGGAATCCGGGATCCATTGCAGCTCAAGTCGATCCGTTACCCGGATGCCGCGGCGGTGCTCGACCATGTCGGCAAAGGCAAGGACAACGAAATCGGCCTCGGTGCAACCACCGTCATCATCGAAGGCCAAAGCAAGGGAATCAAATTCGTCGGTCCGCTGCCGGTGGAGATTCAGAACTATACGACTTATGGCGCGACCGTCACGATCAACGCCGCCTCGGGCGCGGCCCTGGAGTTGGTTCGCTACATGACCAGCCCGGCAGGAAAAAACGCATTGATGGCGGCTGGCATCGATGTGGCCGGCACTGATCGAAACGATGAAGGCTGAAGCACGAGGGCCGGAGCTTGGAATCGACAGGCAGATGACCTCAAAAGATCGAACAACTTGCATTCAAAGGAGGCGATGACAAACATGCGTGTATTCAAAATTGATGATCTGCCGGAAAAGCCGATGGACAGCGCTACGCCTATTTCCGGATGGACCGGAGGTCCGGTAGGCCGGACACGGCAGGCGATTATCGGTGATGGCGATTCCGATGACTATCGCTGCAACGTCGTGAACTTTGGTCGCGGCGCCACCACGGGGTGGCACACTCATAACTGCGATCAAATCTTAGTCGTCACATCCGGCAGGGGCATGGTCGCGACCGATAACGAAGAGCGTGAGATCACCGTTGGCGACGTCGTGCACATCAAAGCCGGCGAGCGGCACTGGCACGGGGCCAAGGCCGATTCGCCGATGTCGCATATCACCGTGACGACGGCCGGCAGTCGCTCCGCGCACTAATAGTGTCGCGCTCAACGAGCGGCTGGAAGATTGCGTCGCTAAAAAGGCTCGGACCAATGCTACGCCCAGTGCCACATCACAAACGAGGTAGGCCGATGGAGACGGATCGAACTCGCCCGCAAGATTGTTTTAGTCTGATCTTTGCGTTTGCCCAGCTACTCGTTTTCTCCTCGCAATTAACAGCCGCGGAACGAATCCATACGGCTTATTTTTCGCCTGCGCCCGGCGCGTCGTCGATCATCTGGGTGGCCAAAGAGGCGCGGCTATTTGACAAGCATGGCCTCGATGTTGCGCCCGTGCTCATCCCCAGCAGCGTGCGGGCGCTTCAGGCAATCTTGGCGGGGGAAAGTCCTATTGCCGAGAGCGCGGGCCCGGCGGTTGTTAGCGCTCGCCTCGCCGGCGGCGACGTGGTGGCGATCGTCGGCAGCGTAAACATCCTCACCTACTACTTTGTGACTGTGCCGGGCATCAAACGGCCCGAGGATCTAAAAGGAAAAATAGGCGCAAACCAGAGCCCTGGGACAATTGCCGATTTTGCCTTGCGCGTCAGCCTGAGAAAACTGGGTTTGGATTCAGCGAAGGACGTGAGTTTACGATCGATCGGGGTTCTTTACGACCGGATCGCGGCGATGCAGAAAGGGATTGTGCAGTTTACCGTTGTCACCGAAGCCGAGAAGCCCATCGTAGACAAGCTGGGCTACCCCATCTTACTCGATCTGATCTCGCTCCGGATCCCTTTTCCTCAGCGCGGGATCTACACGACGGGAAAAACCATCAAGGAGCAACCGGAAACGGTGCGGCGGTATGCGAGGGCCTACGTGGAGGCGATCCATTATTTCAAAACGCGCAAAGAAGAAACGATGCAAATCATGCGCAAATACTCACGAGTGGAAGATCGCAACGTCCTCGAGCATGCTTGGTCCTGGTTCACGCAAAATATGCCGGAATATCCCTATCCACCGGTGGAGGGATACCAAGGAGTCCTGCAGGAAATGGCTTCGACCCAGCCCAAGGCGGCGGCACTGAATGTCAAAGAGCTCGTGGATGCTCGCTTCGTCAAGGAATTGGAAGATGCCGGCTTCATTGCCAATCTGCACAAAAATAGTGTTCATGAAAGTCGTTTCGCACTTGAGCATGAACGCTCGGAGCGAAGGGGCAAACCTAGAGGCCGCAGACGTAAGCGTGCAGGTGCTGTCAGGCCCGGACGGTTGGAGTTAGCATCCTTGGGGCTGGCGCGGGCGGCCTTGAAACCCGAGACCCATCGGCTGCGGCCGGAAGGCTCGCGCCTGAGCACCGCTTTCGGAGAAGCTGGTG
>DASQUN010000184.1:0-5234 GCA_035641275.1 Candidatus Udaeobacter sp.
ATTCAACCCAACCAGAAATGTCATACCTGGATTTACACTGGCCGTTGCGCAGCCGAAAACAAAAGCTAACAGTAACGCGTTGTTCATCTTCATAATGCGCGCAAAATACCACACATCAGGGATTGCCAGAAGCTTTTCTTACTCCAGGGATCGTGGCGCCTGTGTATGGGACCGGCTCCCGCATTGTTGGGCGTTCCCTTCTACTATCAAGCAACGGTCGACAACGTAATACAGTTTTATCACGATATCGCCGACAATCTCCCAAAGATGGGTATCATGATCTATCACAATCCTACCCATCACCGGGTCACGATCCCGGTGGGCGCATTCAAAAAGATCACGGCGAAACCCAACATCGTTGGCATGAAAGACAGCCACCGGACTCCGCTCCAGTTCATCGAGCTGATGAACATCGTGAAAGGCAAAATCAGCGTCTTCGTCAACCAGACCCAGGCGTTTCCCTACGCCATGCTCGGCGCTTCAGGGTGCTGGTCGTTTAACGTTTGGATGGGTCCGTCCCCGGTAGTCCGTCTCCGCGATGCATGTTTCGCGCAGGATTGGGAAACCGCAAAGCAAATATGCCTCGACTTGGACGGAGTAGGTAAAGTCGGCCCGAACATCGGCAACCTCTCTTGGCGCGAGAACGTGTTCAAACTAGCAACCAATGAAGCAGGCTATTGCGATGCCGGCCCGCTCCGTCCACCTTTTCGCATCGTACCGCAGGAGGTTATCGATAACGGCAAGAAAATTGCCGCCTATTGGAAGTCGCTATGCGAAAAATATCCCCTGGAGCGTCTCGCGAAGATCGCATAGCCAGTTGGTGTTGACTATAGCCTGCCTTGGATTGGGAACTCTTGGAAGAATTGTTAGCCGCTGATGTAGCGCTCCAACTGCTCGATGATGAATTTCTGTTCGGCAATGATCGATTTGACCAGGTCACCGATCGAAATCACGCCGCGTAGTTCGCCCGACTCCATAACCGGGAGGTGGCGAATCCGCATCTCCGTCATCAACGCCATACATTCTTCTATGTTTTGTTCGGGCTCCGCATAGGCGACACGCGACGTCATGATCTCCCGGACTTGAGTGGTTCTAGAAGAACGACCTTGGAGAATGACTTTCCGCGCGTAGTCGCGTTCCGAGATGATTCCCACCACTTTCTCCCCTTCGACGACCAATAATGCCCCGATTCCCTTATCGGCCATCAGTTTCATGGCGTCGTAGACTGACGCGCTGGGCCCTATGGACCAGACGTCGCGTCCCTTCACCGCAAGGATGTCTCGAACTCTTTTCACGGGAGACCTCCTGTTGGAGCCTAAGTGTTTCACCCAAGCATGGCTAAAAGATAGATCGAATCGTCGACACTGAATTTACTGCCGGCGATTCGGTTTGTAAAGCGTGTCGCCGTGTCGGCGTTTCATTTCCTGCGGCTTAGGATCGACGTTTAGGAAGATCACGGGTGGGGAGCCCGTTTAACGTTTGGCTCAGGTCTATTGGTTGTGCGGCTGACGAACGGGCATAGATTCAGCAGGAGATCGAATGAAAATTCCCTCGGGCACAAGGTGTGAGCGCCCCATAGTGACGTTTAGATGGGACGGACGTCGCAGGTTGTTTGCAGGTCAGGATTTAACCCTTGCACAATCCAAGGACATTGAACGACGATCGCGGGGTGTTCCGCGACAAGCTTCCTGAGCAACTCCTGCGCGCGCGGATCGGAAACCTCTGCCTTGACAGCTTCAAAAAAAGCCCACGCGGCGCCGAAAAGATTACCCTGACCCTGGAGGCTCACGCCTAGGTTTCGGTATCCGCTCGCAGGTTTCCACTTGATCTCTATTGCGATACGACAATGCTTCTCCGCTTCGCTGTAGCGTCCGAGCGTGTTCAGGCAATAGCCGATGTTGTTGTGTAGGACATACGAGACTTTTTTCTTTTTGGGGTGAAAGGCGAGAGCGGTCCGAAAATGACTCAAAGCGGCTTCAACGCGCTGGTCATCCGTCGCCATTTGTCCCAAAGCGAGTTGACAATGAGCCTTCTGTTCATCGTTGTTGCTCTTTTCAAGAAAACGCTCGAGCAACGCGGTCGCGGCTTCCATCTTGTTGGTACTGCGGTAATACCCCACAAGAAAGAGCATCCAGCGGAAGTAATCCTCTTCTGTTTTGGTGTCTTTGAGTCTTTCGAGCAGCACACTCTCAGTGTGATGCTCGGGTGAAGGAAGCTGCAGCGATGTGTTTTTCTTATCAATGGTGCTCATAAGGCTGAATTGTTGAGCAATGTCAGTACCAGCACACAACCGGAGGCGTAACTGCCAAATTTGGAGTGAAAGTCCTAAAAGGTATGAACGGTACCAGTGTCAAAATGGGAGGACTCGCCATGTTTGCGGGGAAATTGGGCGGCACGGCCCGATACCATCCGATTCAGGGCTCTGCCACGAGCCGATTGGCGATGAACCTTCGCTGCACTTTGCGGAACTCGCTATACTCGAAGACATGAAAAATATACTTACAGGTGTTCGGACCTTGCTTTTTTCAGGCCCGTCTTAAACATACTCAACGCGGACATTAGACAAAAGCAATGTCAGGATTGGCAACCCTATCCTGCACGGCTGACAAAGCCATATAGAAAACTGCTTGATTCTGAATGCTACTTCGTTACAAGACGGGACGGTTTTAGTGGGCATGCTCCTTGCGAACAAACGTAGCCGGCGTAATTTTGACGACCTTCAAAAAACCAGAGGTAATACATTGATGGGATCTTTCATTGCGGGGAACGACCGTTCGGACAATAACAAGCTGAGACAGGAGGATGAGGAGGGAGGGGTTTCGACAGATGCACCGGCGACAATCGCGTCGGAAGAAAGCCTCAAGCCAAGGACCTACGATTTGGAGCACCAGCTAAGCGAGAAAGAGCAAAATACAAAAGAACAACCAACACAGCGCGGGAAGCGGCGGCGTAAACTCCGGATCTACCTTCCCTAATATCAAGCAAGCCTCAACTGCCACCGGGGCGAGAATAAAATAGGACCTCATCCGCCGCGTTTGTGAATCATTGCGTCTGTATCGCTTAGGCTAACAACTGAGCACACTAGGGCGCGACCACTAACTCGCTATTCAAGTCAAAGCTCCTTAACGGCCGTGGACCCAACAAATGGGGAGCCCCGACTGCGGCACATGGATTCCACGCTCGTACTTCGCTACTGCCGCACGTATGGAGATGCTGTACCCGCCTCCAGGCGGTAGCGGGAGAAAACGCCCTTGACGTGTCGTAGGGCTTCGCCCTGAAAAGTAAGATCAAAAATTACTCGTAAACAGAATTATCGCTGTGAGTATGTCCGAAATGCGAAACACCGGAGCCAATAAGCCAATAAGTGGTAAGCCCAGGCTTACGGCTGTGAGAAATGCGCCAACAGAAGAGCTCTACTTGTAACTGAAAACGTACGCGCGGATCGATGCTGGAATGATCTCACATACGTTTACTTTGCTTCCCGAAGCGAAACTGCCGTTTGAGTCAAATCTGAGGAGGGAAAAAACCCTCTTCAGGATTGTTGCTTTGCAACTTCTTCAGTCTGGCTGCTATTTCTCGCCACATGCAAAGGCAAAGCGGTTGGATGATGGACCGGGCATGGCTTTTGCGACTTTAAAACCTTAAAGACAAGGCAGATCTGGCAAATCAAATTCATTCTGCTGGATTAAGCTCATTTTCACGGACAGACCGGTTTATTGCCACGCTTAGTCTATGATTTCGCATAAAGAGCTCGAGCGGCTTGCCAACCTGAAAAGCGACCATGGGATACTCACCGCCTATCTCCGAATAGATCCGCGCTTGAGATTCGTGCGCCAGCAGGCCGCATCTCAATTCAAGGGCGCCCTCAAAGCCGCGCAGCGGCAAATCCAAGGCGGTCGATGGAAAGACGCTCTCGAGCGCGAAAGCGCTCACGTACTAAATTTCTTAGCAAACCGGGAGCCTGCGGGTCGGGGCGTGGTGATTTTTTCCTGCCGGCCCGAAGGTCTGTGGGAAAATTTGCAGCTCGAAGTTCCATTGCCGAGCGTTGTCGATGTGGATACGACGACCAAGACGGGTATTCTGGCGGAAACTCTGGAGGCGCTACCTCGTTTCGTCGTGGCGGTGCTGCAAAGAAACAAAGCACGGATTTATATCGCTGAGCAGGGAAGGTCCCAACAGCAATTGCAGATCGCAACCGAAGTACCGGGGCAGCACGATCAGGGTGGTTGGTCTCAGATGCGGTTTCAGCGGCACATCGATTTTCACGTAGCAGAACATCTGAAGACGGTCGCCGATGAACTCAAGAAGCTCGCTGAAGCGCGGCCTTTTAAGCTGGCTCTGGGCGGCACCGAAGAAACTGTCGACGAGATGCTGAAGACACTTTCGGGGCCGATTGCAAGAAGTGTGATCGGTAGATTTCCTGTCGACTACAAACACGATCCGGAACAACAGATTCTGCAACGTGCCGAGCTTCTGCTGCAAAAACAGGAGCAGTTTGAGGAAACCCAACTTGTGGATCAGCTTCTTGATGCGGCCAAATCCCAGATGCAAGGCGTTTTGGGAGTAGAGCCGACGCTCAGCGCTCTCATGGAAGAGAAAGTCCGGACGCTTCTCCTCTTCGATGGATTGGCAGTTGAGGGTTCCGTATGCACCCGATGCGACTATTTTTCTGCTCACCAGTTCACGGCCTGTCCGCTCTGTGGCGCAAACGCAGAATGGAGAGACATTACGGACCGAGCGGTGGAAAAGGCTATTCTCACGGGGGCGGAGGCGGAAGTCGTCTCCTCCGGCGAGGCCCGGGATCGGCTGCTCGCTGAAGGCGGCTTGGGCGCCCTCTTGAGATATTAATCTAAATTGCTTCTGCCTCATCGAGATAAGTAAATCGATAGGAGGGTGAATGTATGCAGGTTCCATTGAACGTGACTTTCCGTAACGTCGGGAAAAACGATGCGATTGAAGATCTTATCCAGAAGCAGGCGACCAAGCTCGAACGCGTTTGCGATCACATCGTCAGCTGTCGCATCGCGGTAGAAAAGCCGCAGGAACATCAAAAAAGCGGAAATCCTTTTCGCGTGCGGATTGACGTCACGGTGCCACCGGAACACGAGCTAGTCGTGATTCGCGAGGCGGGCGAAGGTGATCTTCACGAACGGTTGCCCACAGTCATTCGAGATGCGTTCGGCGCCATGCGGCGCCAGCTCAGGAAGCTGGTCGAGAAGCAACGCAGAGATGTC
>DASQUN010000185.1:0-6745 GCA_035641275.1 Candidatus Udaeobacter sp.
TTGATCAGCAGGAACGCGGCGAGCCGTTTAGTGATTACCCGGGATACCTGATGGCGGAGCGAGGGCTGCGTCCGGTGATTGATGTGAAAGCGATCACGCACCGGCGCGACCCCATCTTCACCGCGATCCTTGTCGGACTGCCGCCCAGCGAATCGAATGGGATCTCGCGAACCTGTCGCGAGATGATGCTCTACAGTTTTCTCAAGTATAGCTGCAATCTCCCGGAGGTCTTAGAGGTCTGCTGTCCGGAAATGGGCGGAGGGTGGAACTGGTGGGTCATTCGCATGCAAAAGAGTCACCCGAGCAAACCGAAGCAGGCGCTTCAGGCCGCATCCGGGATGGACCCAACAAGCAAAGTCATTATCATCGTCGACGAGGACATCGACCCGAAAGATCCGGACATGGTGATGTGGGCGCTCAGTTTCGCCATGCAGCCGCATCGCGACGTGCAGATTATCACCGGGCGAGTGCCACTGCTGGATCCGTCCGCTTATTCATTGATGGCCCATCCGGAAGATCGTTTCTTTCCTCCACCCGTAGGCTGTTCAGGACTTTTGATCGATGCGACGCGCAAAGGACCCTATCCGCCGGTCGGCCTGCCGAAGCGGCCGTTCATGGAGACGGCGCTGAAGATTTGGCAAGAAGAAAAGATGCCGGAGCTGCGACTGAAGACTCCCTGGTTCGGTTATCCGTTGGGCATGTGGGACGCGGAGGATGAGGCGATTGCCGATGCGGTGACTCGTGGCGAATATTTCCAGTCCAAGAGTGTGAGGGGACACTAGTCGTGGCAAAACGAGAGACGAGTTACGAAGCCTGGTTACGCGAAGAGGGGATTCCCGTCTTCGAAGGCTACGGGATCGAAGACGTTACCTTGCTACCGCGGAAGCCCTGGAACCGAACGGGCGGAAACGGCGCTTACATCGACCTCAAAGGCATGGAAGGTTTCACCGGCATGTACGTGGGTGAGATTCCGGCAGGCGGTGCGCTCAAGCCCGAGAGCCACCTGTACGAGGAGTTAATTTATATCTTACAAGGGGTCGGGGCGACGGAGATTTGGTCGGCAGGGGACGAAAAACGCAAGATGCATTTTGAATGGCACCAGGGAAGCTTGTTCGCCATACCCTTGAATAGCCGCCACCGGTTGATCAATGGCAGTAATGAGCCGGCCATTTTCCTGGCAGTGACGAGTGCGCCGCTAATGATCGACCTGCTGCACAATGTCGCCTTCGTATTCGGCTGTGATTATAAGTTCGGAGACCGTTTCGACGGCCAGGCCGACTATTTCACTCCCACATCCGATCGGAAAGAGGTGGGTGGCTTCGTTAACTGGGAGTCGAATTTTATCGCGGATGCGCGCGGCGCGTTGGTCGATCCTTCGGAAGCCAAAGGCTTCGGCGTACGCATCACATCTTTCGATATGGGAGGAAGCACATTGGTGGGGCACATCGCGGAGTGGCCGGTGGGCCGATATCACAAAGCCCATTTCCATCAGGGCGGCGCAATTCTGCTCATCCTGCGCTCCCAAGGTTACACCCTCATGTGGCCCCAAGAAGCCGGGCTTCGGCCGTATGAATCGGGTCACGCCGATCGGGTCGTAAAGGTCAATTGGCGTGAAGGCAGCGTGTTCAGTCCGCCGAGCGGCTGGTTCCATCAGCATTTCAATACCGGTAAAGAAAAAGCCCGCCAGTTGGCGTTCCGCTACAGTGGCCAATCCGGCAAATATCTGTTGGGTTGCTGGCGCGCCATCAACAAAGAAGGGGTGCGCACGAGCATTCGCGCGGGCGGAACCCTTATTGAGTATGAAGACGAAGATCCTCAGATCCGCCGCGATTTTGAGTCGGCCATTGGCAAATCCGGCATTCCCATGGAGATGCCTCAATTTAAGCATGCGGGCTCTGTGGCCAGAGAGGTCGGTGTATGAAACAGCGGGTCTTCTTGGGCGCCTGGGTTTCCTGGGCGGCGCTCTTGCTGCCCTTAGTCGTCTTTGCCCAGAGTGGAAAGGGATCTTCCCCGTCGGAGTGGGAAAAGACCATAGAGGCCGCCAAACGAGAAGGCACGGTCGTGGTCTCAATTCCCACCAGCGCGGAGCTCCGCAAAGCGATGGAGGCCGCCTTTCACAAGCGCTTTGACGGAATCAGACTGGAGCTGGTCGCGGCACGTGGCTCAGCCAGTGTGAACAGGATCCTTGAAGAAAAAAAAGCGGGCGTTCATTACTTTGACGTGCACGTTGGCGGAACCAGCTCCATCGTCACGGGCCTGTTACGGGCCGATGTCCTGGAGCCTTTATTACCGTGGCTGGTCTTGCCGGAAGTTCAGGACCCAAAGCACTGGTGGGGCGGACATATATGGGCAGACAACGCGCAAAAGTACATCTATGTTTTTCTAGGCTATTTGACCGAGACGATTTGGTACAACTCGAACTTGGTCAAGCCCGAAGAAGTGACGACATACGACCATCTGCTCGAACCAAGATGGAAAGGAAAGATCGTCATTCTGGATCCCCGTACGGCAGGTTCCGGTGAGTCCATGTGGGCATTTCTCTGGCGTGTCAAAGGAGAAAAGTACCTGCGAAAGCTCGCGGCCCAGGAGATGGTCGTGGGGCGAAATCTGCGCCAGTTGGCCGAAACTTTGGCCAGAGATAAGGCCTCTCTGTCCATCGGTGTTTCCTACTATTCGTACCTGCCATTTATCAAAGTTGGTCTTCCGGTGAAACCTTTACCCGTACCCAAAGAGGGAATTTATGCGAGTTCGGGTAGCGGAAACCTGGTCGTGCTAAAGCATGCGCCGCATCCTAACGCTACAAAGGTGTTCGTTAATTGGCTCTTATCTAGGGAAGGACAAGCGGTCTTTACCAAGGCGATGGGACAACCCACACGCCGCTTTGACGTCGAAACCCAATGGACGAGAGAGTTCGGCCACGTTGCTGCCAAAGAAGTGCTCACTCCGGCGAAGTTCCATGAATTAGAAAATCAATCAGAAGAGATCGTCGTGAAATTCCGCGAGCCGGCCTCCGACTTGGCAGACCAACTTTTCAAATGAATCGCTCGGCGGTTCGGAGGACTGGACCGAACGTGTTGGGGAACGGCTTGAGGCTGTGAGCTTGTTCAATAGCGATGTGCGCAATGAAAATATTCTTGCTGGGCGTTCTTATTCTCTCTTCCACCCTTCATGCTAGCAAAGCATTGGCCCAGAGCGGTCAGGCGCGGCCCAGCGAATGGGAAAAAGTCGTCGAAGCGGGAAGAAAGGAAGGCAAGGTCGTTGCCTCAATTCCACCCAGCGCTGAGCTGAGAAAACTCATGGAGTTGACTTTCCCCAAACGGTACGGGATCAGGGTTGAGTTCGTTCCGGCACGCGGCGGCGCCATTATTCGCCGCATGGTCGACGAGGCCAAGGCGGGTGTTCAGTATTTCGATCTGCACATCGGCGGAACCGAATCGGTGATAACCGGACTGTTGCCGGAGAATGTTTTGGAACCGGTCGAGCCTTTCTTCATCCTTCCGGAAGTCAAGGACGCCAAACGGTGGTGGGGCGGGCATATCTGGATCGACAGCGCCAAACAATTTGTTTACGCCTTCGTTGGCTATCAAACCGTGAGCTTGTGGAGTAATCCGAATGAGTACAAGCCGACGGAATTTCGCAGCTTCGATGATCTGCTGAGTCCCAAATTGCAGGGGAAGATCGGCATCAGCGACCCACGCACGCCGGGATCAGGCTCGTCGATGTGGTCGTACATGCTCTATATCAAGGGTGAAGAATACCTCAAGCGTTTCGTCGCCCAGAAATTGTTCGTCACGCGAGACCTCCGTGTTCTCGCCGAGAACCTCGTAAAAGGCAGGATTGCAGTAACATCAGGCATTGCCTATTCGGAGTATCTGCCCTTCATCAAAGCTAATCTTCCGGTAGCACCACTGCCGGTCCCCAAGGAAGGCCTTTACGCAACTGGAGGTTATGGTCATCTCACTATCCTGAAGAATCCGCCGCATCCCAATGCCACCAAGGTTTTTGTGAACTGGTTACTGGGGCGAGACGGTCAAGAAATCTTTTCCCGCGCCATGGGCGTTGGCACTAGGCGTCTCGATGTCGAGACCCGGTGGCTCCAGGATTTCGGGGTGATTGCAGCGAAGGACGGTTTGACCCTAGAGCAATACTACAAGTTCGAGAACCAATCGGAAGAGAAGATTCACAAAATACGTGAGCCCGGAGCAGCCATGGCGCGCAAGCTTCTAGGCCAATAACGTCGGTTGGATAAACCATGAAATCGATCTTTGTGTTGCTCTTGATCTTAGGATGGAATCTTCAGGGCGACATGGTATCGGCGCAAAGCGGATCCGCACGGCAACGGGAGTGGGACAAAATTCTCGAAGCAGGCAAGAAGGAGGCAAAGGTCGTCATTTCAGTGCCCTCCAGCGCGGAGCTGAGAAAAGAAATTGACAAGACCTTCAGGCAGCGTTTCGGCATCGAGCCTGAGCTGATTGTTGGCAGGGCCGCTTCCATCGTTGGCAAAATCCACCAAGAGGTGAAATCGGGCGTCCATAATTTCGATCTCCATATCGGCGGCAGCGAATCGATGGTGACAGGACTTCTCTTGGAGGGGCTGTTGGAGCCCTTCGAGACCGCGATGATTCTGCCGGAGGTTACTGATCCAAAAAACTGGTGGGGCGGGCATCTATGGGTCGATAATGCCAAGCGCTATATCTATTCGTCACAAGCCTACCTGACCGAGAACCTGTGGTACAACACGGAGCAGGTGAAGCCGGAGGAGATACGCTCCTTCACTGACCTGTTGCATCCCAAGTGGTCCGGTAAAATCGGTTACCTCGATCCGCGCACCGCCGGGTCGGGAACATCCATCTGGTCGTTTCTGTGGAAGCTCAAAGGGGAGGACTACCTAAGAAAGTTAGTGGCCCAGAAGATGTTCATCAGCCGCGATCAGCGCGTGCTGGCGGAAAATCTCGCCAAAGGCAAGATCGCTCTGGTGGTCGGACTCACTTACTATTCGTTTCTTCCCTTTCTTAAGGCCGGGCTCCCCGTCAAGCCTCTGCCCAATCCACGCGACGAGGTTTACGTCAGCGGCGGCAGCGGTCATGTGACGACCATCAAGAATCCGCCGCATCCAAATGCCACCAAGGTGTTCATCAATTGGTTCTTGAGTAAAGAAGGACAAGATCTGTTTGGCAGAGCCATGGGGCAAGGGACCCGCCGCCTCGACGTCGATACCCAATGGTTGAAAGAGTTCGGCGTCATCGCAGCCAAAGACAGCCTGACACCGGACCAATACCCCAAGTTGGAGAATCAGTCCGAGGAAAAGGTCGTGAAGGTGCGCGAACCGGCCGCGGAATTCGCGCGCAAACTTTTGGATTGAGAGGAAAGGGCCAATGCCTGACAGCTACTACGACGATCTGCGGGGCTTCATTGCAGTCCTTGAAAAGCACGGCCTGCTCTACCGCTGGGAGCGATCGGTCAATAAGGACAGTGAATTGATGCCGCTCATGCGGCTACAGTATCGCGGCCGCTCGGACGCGGAGCGCCAAGCCTTCCTGTACGAGAATGTGACCGATAGCCAACGGCGGCGCTACGGGATCAGAGTCCTTACCGGAGTTTACGCCGCTTCTCGTAAGATCGTGACCTTGGGCATGGGCTGCGAAGATCCCGGAGATATTTACGAGCGCTGGCGCCGTGCGGTGGAAAAGCCCATCGACCCCGTGACGGTACAGAGCGGACCCGTTCATGAGGAGATTCACGTCGGCGCGGAGCTTGAGAAGAGCGGATTAACCATCATTCCCGCGCCCGTGGAGGAGCCCGGCTTCAGCGGCGATACGCGCGTGACCGGGCCCTTTATTACTCGAGAGGCTGAGACCGGTATTCGTAACGTTGGCATGTACAGCGGCCACTTTCGCCCGCCCAATCGCATGTTGGCGGGCATCGGTCCGTCGCACCACGCCATGCTCTACCATTACCCAAGCGCGCAGCGCCGGCGCGAGCCGCTTCCGGTAGCGATCGTTTTGGGAGCGCTTCCCGACATCAATTATGTCGCAGCGGCCAATTTGCCCTATGGCTTGGACGAGCTCTCCGTCGCCGGTGGCATCAGACGGAGACCCGTGGAACTGGTGCGCTGCAAAACCGTGCCACTGGAAGTTCCCGCCGAGGCCGAAATCGTGATCGAGGGAGAGATCTCCACGGAAGAGCTGGAGAAGGAACAGCCCTTCAGCGACTTTCCCGGTTATCTGATGGTGGAAAAACATCGCCGGCCGGTCGTTAAAATCACGGCGATCACCCACCGGCGTAACGCCCTGTTAACCGCGATTCTTGTGGGCCTGCCGCCCAGCGAGTCCAACGGCATCTCGCGCACCTGCCGGGAAATGATTCTGTACAGCTTTCTCAAATACAGCTGCAATTTGCCGGAAGTCTTGGAGGTCTGTTGCCCGGAGATGGGCGGGGGCTGGAACTGGTGGGTCATCCGCATGCGCAAGAGCCATCCGAGCAAGCCCTGGCAGGCGCTCCAAGCCGCTTCGGGCCGGGATCCAGCAAACAAAGTGATCATCACCGTCGACGAGGATATCGACCCCAAGG
Source organism: Candidatus Udaeobacter sp. (assembly GCA_035641275.1). Classification (GTDB taxonomy): domain Bacteria; phylum Desulfobacterota; class Binatia; order UBA9968; family UBA9968; genus DASQUN01. Next base: position 6,571 of record DASQUN010000185.1, read on the forward strand.
ATCCCGACATGGTGATGTGGGCCATAAGCTTTGCCATGCAGCCCCATCGCGATACGCGCGTGATCACGGGACGAGTGCCGCTGCTCGACCCTTCGGCCTATTCCTTGATCAGCAAACCGGAAGAGCGCAGCTATCCGCCGCCGTTCGGCTGTTCCGGAATCCTCATCGATGCGAC
>DASQUN010000186.1:0-9358 GCA_035641275.1 Candidatus Udaeobacter sp.
AACAATAATCCTTTTTAGTGGACGCATACACCTTTTTGCCGCGTTTTAGCCTGACATCCTGCAGCCAGGAATGATATCCAGTTCGCACACTTGCCAAACTTCTCGCGGTTCGCGGTAGTCGCTTTCTTCACTCGCAGGCCGATGACTGGAGCACTTTTCGCGAACCCGCTCAGCTCTCGGCCAAGTAACGATCTGCTGATCCATTGATATGCCTTGGGATACCGTCGCTCGTACCGGCGCATTTCTTCTTCCGCTACTTATTCTGATAACCTCACGGCGCTTAACTTCATTTAGCTTCGCCCCAGCCTGAGCAAACGATATAGGAGTGGTTTTCATTATCGTAGCGCAGGACCTCTAAAACTGTTCGCCTCTCCAGGTCACTTTTTCGTCACGTATGTGTCAACAAAAGGAATCTCCCGCCAAACAGACATCCCAATCTCATTAGATACAGCAGGAGTGGCGCCGTAGCATGAACCAGAGCAGACCACGGTAAGAATTTGTCTTGGCCAATTTGGCAGCCCATCGTGAAGACTAGAACCGACAAACGCTTAGTCGGCTTCTTTCGATTTTTGTCGGAATTTGCGATTTCTTAACTAACATCTTAACGCAACTAAGATGCCATAGGTTGCAGGTGAGAAAATCGCAAGAGGCAGAAGCACAAATTCACTGCCAAATGAATCAGCGTGCATTTTTTTCACATCCATCGAGATTTATTGGCTCAGGATTTTACACAGAGCTGGATCCACGAGCGATCCGCTCGTCCACTGTTGCTGCCGCTTCGCATTTTGCATCCTACGAATTAGCTCCGCATAGGAACCATTAACTCCACGCCGATTGAATTAAGACCTGTAATGAGGCTGATCTTTGTGATCACAAGTCGTCACCTTCGTTACCGCCGATTATTTGCAGGCGATATTTCACGATAGCTAGCCGGTATCCGGAGCGATCGAGCTTTCCACAACTGCATACCTTCTCTCGCGTTTTTTGCATTGTAAATACAATTTCCTGATTGTCGTAAGTCCTAATGTCAGGTTTATCTGCTAAAGATCCGAACAAATTCCTTTTGTTGACCGAGCATAGTTCTCGCCAATGCGCCCTAGCGTTCGTCTCACCACCTCCTCGAAGTCAAACGGCTGCCGATCATGTTTCGAGCTGCTCCATCTTTGATGAGGAGGTGCTCGCGCAATGCTCAGACCGCGATTGACAAAAATATCCTCGTGCGTTTCTGCAATAACGTCACACTCCCTCCACACATTTTTGCCTCAGAGCAACTCTTTTCGTCGTTTTTAGTTAGGCCAAATGAAGCATGAGTTAAGGTGCGACCCTTCGAGGCAATTTGACGCAACACTTGGTTTGAAGCGCTTTATCCGCGGCGTAGTACTTCAGGCATTTGCTTTGCAGAATAAAAACTACGTTAGCTGCTAAACGCACGGGAGGATTTTTGTATGGCTCAACCGGTATACAAGCCCAAGGAGTTTAAGCTGTCAGGTCTCAAAGGGATTTCAGATCGAACTGTCGAAATGCATTTTAGCCTCTACGAAGGCTATGTGAAGAACACCAACAAGCTGACGGAAAAATTGCTGGAAATGACGCACAAGAAAAAAGCGTCCGGAAAAGACCCGGCTTATGCGGAACTGACGCGTCGGCTCGGATTCGAATATGGCGGCATGGTTCTTCACGAATACTATTTTGAGAATCTAGCACCAAACGGGAAAGGCGCGCTCAGTAAGGAAACTAAAGACGCCATCGAGAAAAGTTTCACGGCCTTCGAAAAGTGGAGAGCTGATTTTGCCGCTGTTGGTGAGATGAGAGGGGTAGGATGGGCGATTCTTTACCAAGATCCGGTCACCCAACAACTCTCGAATCACTGGATAGCGCTCCATCACATCGGCGTGCCGTCGGGATTCAAGCCGATCCTTGTAATGGATGTTTGGGAGCATGCGTATCTACTGGACTACAAACCAAGCGAGCGAAGCAACTACATTGATGCGTTCTTCTCCAACATTAACTGGGATGTTATTCAGCGGCGGCTTACCAGCCCTGCTGCTATTCGGGCCGCGGCTTGACTCGCCATCGGGAACAACACGCAATCGAACAATCGAAACGCTTCGAATGAAAGGGGAGGACTCATGAGCGCCTTTTTCTTTCTAACCACAATGCTGGTTATTTTTCTGTCGTCCTGGTTTGCTCCCGCAAACGCGCTTACCGTCCTAACTCAAAAGGAAGCAGCTAAAACAGTGACCACGCCACAAAACCGAACATATAAAGAGCGCAATCCGCTTACCCCGCATGGCGCAGTTTTCTGTTCTCTTGGGTCTCAGGCTGACAGGAAAGTTTCCTTTTCTGAAAAGCTATTCGACACAATCCCTACAGAAAAGCACTTGTTTTCAGTTGCGAGCCAGCGAGGAGTGCATCTGAGATGCGTACCCATCCGAGCCGGATAAAAACGTCTCTCCTGCTCCAGATGCCTTTTCGTTTGTCTTCTGCCATTTCATCTGGCCTCGAATGTGATGATCGTCAGCGGAGTTCAACCGCCACATGAGCGGGGTTGACCGAAAGATATTCGCAACAACTTCCCATGCGGACCAACGCAGCTGTAAAGATCGGCGGCCATTAATTGATCTGCTTCATCCAGACGAAAAATTGCCCCTCAGGAAATGGCACGTGCAACAGGTGATCGAAAAGCCCATAAAAAGCAAGCCAACCGAGACAGGCCAAAGCGATGCTAAGCGGCCAGCGCTCGCGGGCGCCCTTGAGATAAAGAAAAATCGTGAGCGGAACGGCTATGGGAAAGCCGAGCAGCCATATGGCGGCGAAAAATCCGAGAATCCAACCTGTCATGCTGAGCGTTCGTTGTCTCGCCAGAGCGAACTTTTCGTTGCTCTTCCGTTCGCCTGCGCGCCTGGATTGCACTAGAGCCGCGCCGTCGGACATCAACTGCAGGAGCGCCAGCGCCAGCCCGGCAAACCCGATCGCCCATGGGAACAGGCGCGCGCGAAACCACCATTCGCGCGCTTCCCACAAAGTCCAGGCGAAGAACGCGACGATGATCAAGGTGAAAACCGGTGCCCATAAGGAGATTGGAGTTTGTTCCTTTTGTTCGCGCGTGGGTTCTTCCGGTATTGGCCAGGGTTTGTTTCTGCTTCCGCGCCACGCCTTAACCAGCGGATATGACATGCCGGCAAGAATGACCGCAAAGAGGAAAAGGACGCTGGGAAACCAGAGCCAAGCCGAGCCGTAGTTGTCGGTGGCCAGAAAGAGATTGTTTTCCGCTAGCGGTCCCAAGACTAGACCCAAGAGCAAAGGCGGCCTCGGCCAGTCGAGCTCCACCATGACCCAACCGAGCGCGCCGAAGAACAAAACCACGAACAGCTCCTCGAAAGCGTTGTTTTCAGCGAAGCCGCCGAGATAAATCAACAAAAGGATAAAGGGAATTACCAGGCTTCCTCTCACCTGGGTAATCTTGGCGAGCTGATTGAGGAACAAGAAACAGATACACACGGTGAGGATGTTTGACAGGACAAGGATCCATACGAATGAAAACGTGAGGGAAAGACTCCCGCCCTGGCTCTCAGGCTGCAGCATTGGAGGACCGGGAACGAGTCCCTGGATAATAAAGGCGCCAAGCAAGATCGCCGTGGAGACGCTGCCGGGAACGCCGAATGCGAGGGTCGGCACCAAAGAGCCGCCGAGAGTAGAATTGTTTGCGGCTCCCGGACCCAAGACTCCCTCGACGGCGCCTTTGCCGAACCGTTCTTTATTCGGTGAGGTTTGCACCGCGTGCGTATAGGCGACCCACTGAGAAACGGCGCCGCCCATCCCGGGTATTACACCGATGTACGCGCCGATCGCGCTGCAGCGCAGGACCAGCTTCCAGTGCCGAAACGTATCTTTGACTCCCTGCAGCACGCCGCCAAGCTTACCAATCTTCGCTTCGGCAATACTGGTCCCCTTGACACCCAGATCGATGAGCTCCGGAATGGCGAAGAGCCCGAGGGTCGCCGGAACCAAGCGGACGCCGTCCCACAGGTAGAGAGTTCCAAAAGTGAATCGTTCGATGCCCGAGATCGGGTCTAATCCGACTGTGGCGAGCTGTAGCCCGATGGCGGCTGCGGCGAGGCCCTTTACTACAGCATCCCCGCTCAGCGTCGCCAGAAAAGTGACGCCAAGCAAAGTGAGCATAAAGAATTCCGGCGAAGTGACGGACAGTACGAGCGGACGAACGATCGGTATTGCCAGCGCCAGACACAAGGCACCGAAGAGAGCTCCCATGAGCGAGCTCATCAAAGCGGCGCCCAGGGCGCGCCCGGCCTCGCCTTTTTTTGCCATGGGGTGACCATCGACAATTGTAGAGGCGGTGATCGCTTCGCCCGGAACTCCGAAAAGGATCGACGTGATGTCGCCGGTGGTGGCCGTGACCGCCGACATGCCGAGTAGAAACGCGAATGCTTCGATGCCGTCCATTTTGAAAACAAAAGGGAGCATGAGCGCGAGGGTGACCGGACCTCCGAGGCCGGGCAGGATACCCACGGCAAAACCGACGGCGATCCCGACGAGCATCAAACTGACGGCGTTCCAGGAAAGCACCAGAAAAAACCCGTCGACGAATGCCTGAAGCATCTCGATCAGCATAGGCGGCTTTAGGGTAGGGTCGGCATGCAGACCGGTACGGACGAAAGGGGATGTTTCACCGCGGAGGCGCAGAGTTCGTAGTGAATTTAACAGCTACGGTCAGGTTTCGACGTACTCGGCGTCTGCGCGGTAACGATTCGCACATTATGTAGGGATGTAGGGGCAGGTTTTAAACCTGCCCCTACCAATTTTGCGACAATCAGCGCTAGCTGGCTGACGGTGATTTCTTTGCTGTCGGTTGTTGTTTGCCGGGTAGAACGATTCCTTTCAACATGTCTTTGGTGGCGTCTTTGAGACCGTAAAAATCGGCAAATGTCTTGGCTATCGTCGGGCCATCGACCGGTTTGAAGTCTAACTTGGCCTTTTTAGCTTCGGCCAAGAGCTCGGGATCCTTCGTTGTCTCCATAAAAGCTTTTTGCAGCAACGCCAGACGCTCTTTGGGCATTCCCGGCGGCACCGAGTAGGGCCGAGCGACGACACCGTAAGCCCCGTCGACGATCTTGAGGAGCTCACGCGCCTCGTCCGTTTTGGCATACTTGCTCGCCAAAGAAACATGTTTCAGCTCAGGATGAGATTCGAGCATGGTCTGCAATACCGGTTGGACCTGTCCCGATTCGAGCGCTTTGCTCCAGGTCGGCTTGATCGATTCCCATGCCCAGCACCCTCCATCGATTTCTCCTGCTTCGGCAGCAACGCGGATTCTCGCCGTCCCCTTATAGCCTTCGATCATTTGAATCGGTAGGCCGATGGCGGCTTTAATGAGCTTCGGCACGTCGTCGGTGGTGGAACCAGGAGCCGTACCGCCAAGCTTGACCGGCCGCTTGGCTTTGAACCATTCGTCTACACTGCTTATGCCGCTTGCTTTCGTCAGCACGCAGACGCCGGAATCCGGCGTGGGAACGCCGAGCCAGCCGAATTTTCTGCCGTCGAATTTGGCGGCTTTGTTGCCGATCGCGTCTTGCAGCACTAGAGGACCGATAAAGTTACCAATCGTCAGACCGTCGGGTTCCGCCTTGTTATAGATATAATTCGCGGCGATGAGGCTGCCGGCGCCGGTCATGTTCTCCACTATCGTATTGGGATTGCCGGGGATATGCTTGGCGATATGTCGCGCGATCATGCGCGAGTAAGTATCGAAGCCGCCGCCCGCGGCGAAGCCGACGATGAAACGAATCGTCTTCCCCTGGTAAAAGTCATCCGCTGTGGCCTTCTCCGATACGCCCAAAAAGAACACTATCGCAAACAGGAATAAGAAAATTTGCTTTCTCATTGTGCTATCTCCTTCCTTTTGATTGCCGCTAAGAACGATACGTATACCTCGTCGAATTTAAGGACTGGGAAGTGCTCTTTGGCCTTCATGCCGAGACAACGTCCCAACCACGAGCTTGCCTTTAACGGCTGATTTGGTTTGAAGGCAGCAAGTGAACATTTCCCTAGACTTTCAGCACGCTCTGTGGATATTGCTCATCAGGATCGGTGCCGGGTTTCATCCGGAACGTATGACTCTTGTCGACTACCAACTGCCCGTCCTCTGCCAAGCCGATTTCAAATCGATCCAAAGGACGTGGCGCAGGGCCCTCAAAATTCAACCCGTCTTTATAAAAACCGCTGCCGTGACAAGGGCACTTGAACTTGTTTTCAGTTGCGAGCCAGCGCGGAGTGCATCCGAGATGTGTACACTTGGCAAAGACGGCATAAATACCTTCTTCCTCACGAACAATCCAAACACGATATTCCTGTTTATACTTTTCGCTGACTTCTCCTGTCCCATAGTCTGAAGGAAGACCGGCCTTAAAGGTTGAAGGAGGCTGAAAGTGCACTCTGGGAAAAGCGGAGCGAATGAATCCAATAAAACCAAGCCCGCCAACTACGCCCATTCCTCCCCATCCGAGCCGGGTAAAAAAATCTCTCCGGCTCCAGATGCCTCTCTTATCTTTTCCGTTCACTGGCTCCCCATCTTATAAACGATGACGTCGCTCTTGCTGCCCTATGCCTCGGCAGCATTTTACGTCACCCCAGGTTGCTTCTTGCTCAGCTCGAAGGTAACTTTCACCTCCTCTTCAGGCTTTACCGCAACCTTCTGGCTCACCTTGCCCAAGGTCTCATGCCAAAGTTCGAGAGTATAAGTCCCAGGGGGCACATCGGTAAGTTTGAACGTGCCCGCGCTGTCCGTCACGTTGAAGAACTGGTTTTCTGCCACAAAGAACCACCCGTCCATCCATGCATGAACATCGCACTTGACGTGGATAACCTCGGGCTTCTCGATTGTCACTGTAAGCGTTTTTTTGAACTTCGGCTGCGCCAAGTTGAACGGGTCATTTCTCTCGCTATAGCTGTGAATATTGTGAAGGATCCCATCCGGGTTTTTGATCTCCACAGTCGATCCCGCCGGGAAAGCCAGTACATGGGGATGATACTCGCAATCTTTCTGGTCCAGAGTGACCTTCTGCGGCTCCATCTTTTTGCCCTTGTGGATGTCTGCGATATAAACCACGGCGTTCTGAACGGCTCCGCTTTTAGAAACCAGCAAAGACGGATCTTTTTTGCTCTTGCCACAGACCTTTTGGTCTTTGGTGACAGAAATTATCGGTGGCGTGTGTTTTTTCTTGAACACTACCTTCCCTGAGATAGTCCCTCCGCTCTGAGCCGCTGTTGCCCGGTAGCCGGCGTTGCCGGTCAGCTCCCTCTCGGCAGCGGGAGCCTGCGTTTCAGACGAAGTTTCCTCATGCTCTCTGTCGCAGCTCCAAAAGAGGAACAACAAAGACACGAGTATGACCATACTGAACCTATACGCCTGGAGTTTCTGCCTCATCTCAATGTCTCCTTTTGCCAAAGCTTGTTCTTCATGAGCCGAAGAGCCGCATCAGCACAGTAACAAAGACCGGAAACATACCTGTAGCACTGAGAGCGAGAAAAGATTGTCGTCTCTCCGCGGTCAACCAGAACGAGGACGACTGATATTGCTCAGCGTATTTTCGAAGTCGGAAAAATTTTCAATTTGTTCTGGGGTTGATCTCCAAAATGACATCTCCACGGCGGAGTCCTGCTTCATCCGCAGCACTTCCGGGGTGAACAGAGCTAGACAACGCCCCTACGCCCGGTCCCAACGTCAGGTTTTCAGTACCTGAGTTGTGATGTTCTCCACTGTCAGTCCCAAGTTCTTTCCTTCCTCCGCGGCGGCGATAACTTCCTCCTCCTTCAACTCACCGAGAAACAGACAAGCTCATCTGCGCTTTGTGGATCACCTTCATCTGAACATGCTTACTCACGGCGTCCGAGCGACGACAAGCGGGAGATCACCAGAGTCTTCGATCTTCTTCACAGTCGAATTCGGTAACAATATCGCCGGCGCGGCGTGGCCTTTTTCTCTTTGTCTCATTTTGCTGGAACAAGGATAACCATAGTCGCATCGCTCGCCAACGAGGCATCCACAAGATCCCTTGGTCCAACAAGTCGCAGTCCCTCTGGCCCATCTTCCGCCTCTTTGTCGTCGACGCATAAACCGCAGTTTACCCAATCGAGCTTCACACCTTGCTGCTTTGCGAGTTGGAATAAGGACGCCGCCCGGTCTTTTGCGGCAGTCTGCTGCTCCTCTTCCACAGATGTTTCTTGCACCGGATTGGCAGGGGATTGCTGCGTCTTTGTGGTGAGATTGATCGCTCCCCCATAGGCAAAGACCCTTACATTGTGACCTTCCTTCAAAGCCGCACGGATGATGTGCAAGGCCGTAGTCGGGTCGGCTGATTCATAAGGAATATCCATGATGGTAACCACTAGCGTTCTTCCTGAAGTCATGCTGTATCCTTGTCTTCTGGATCACTCGAGTCTGTGGTCATCTCGTTTCCTCCCGGCTAAGATACTTCTTCCAAGTCCCAATGCACGAGTCGTGTTACACGATCACCCTCTACTAGCTGAAGATTCTTGATTTGTTTGCTCTCATCTTCGTACATCGCCTCTACGGTGTATCTTCCCGGCGGAAGTTTGATATAAAACCACGGTCCGTTGGTGGTTGTGCGGACCATTTGTCGACCATCCTTCTCGATCGAAAGCGCTATGTCAGAGACATACACGCCTGAAGTCTCTGCAAAAGCGAGCTTGAGATTGTAATCTCCCGCCCAGCTCTGCATAATTTCGCGTTCGCCGCTTCCAACCCCACCTGTCATATATGCAAAACCTTGCTCAGTTACTCCTCTGATAATCCCCGGAGGATTTTCCGTTGACGTCTGCGCGGCGGCGATGCTTCCAACTAGTGTGCATAGGGAAAACCCAACTAAACTGAAGACCAGCAGCCAGTACCGATTTTTGATTGCAGCATATGATTGGTTCATGACTCGCTCCTTGTTCTTTTTTTTCTTTTAACTAAAAGGCGCAACTTACATGCCAGTCAGTGTTTCTCTGATATTTTCAGCCGGTTAAAATATATTCGAGCTGCGGACAGCAAATTCCCCGGCTCTACATGTGAAAATTTTTGCACGGGTGTGCATAGCTTACACAGACGCTAAATCGGCCGCACGGACGTGTTGAAACGGACTAAACGAACGGTTACTTGTGAGCCGACTCCAGAGCCGGCGTTGACGAACCTCTCAGTCGCCGCCACAAAGGGATCAGAACGGGGAGAAAAAACAGGACGAGGGCGATGACTACGAAGAATGCGGCGATTGGCCGGGTAAAGAAGATTGCAATCGATCCGTCGGACAGGATGAGGCTCTGCCGAAGCGCCTCTTCT
>DASQUN010000187.1:0-13974 GCA_035641275.1 Candidatus Udaeobacter sp.
AATGAAGTCAAAGGCGCCAAATTTAGCGGCTGTGACCGCCGTGTGAATATTGCCGTGCCCCGAAACCATCACCACGTTAGTTTGCAGTTCATGGCTCTTGATTTCCTTCAGCAACCCTATCCCATCGATTTGCGGCATCCAAATGTCGAGCAGCACGAGACCCGGCTTTTCTTGCCTGATCAATTCCAACACATGAGCCCCATCCGCAGTATCTAACACCCGATAGCCCTCATCGCTTAAGACTTCACGGACGGACTCACGGACACCATCCTCATCGTCGACAATCAAAATCGTCTTGGTCTGCGCTTTCAACGTCCCTCCAAAGTGCGGTTAAGAGTGGACCGCCTTCCTTTTGATCTCCGGGACAGCCGCTGGCTCCCGCACAGGCAGCTCGATCGTGAACCGAGTGCCGCGCGGTTCGTTAGGCCGCACGCGAATATAGCCCTGATGGTCCTCAACGATTTGGCTGACAATCGTAAGCCCCAAGCCGGTTCCGTTCTCTTTTGTGGAAAAATAGGGCTCGAAAATCCTGGGTTTGACGCCAGAGGCCAAACCGCATCCGTCGTCCGCAACTTCCAGACAGACAACGCCGCGCGAGCGATCATGGCTCGTCGCCAGCCTGATTTCACCCCGCTCCTCCACCGCCGCGACGGCGTTGTCCAATAAATTGATCAAGGCTCGCTTCATCTGATCCCGATCCAATTCCAGTGGCGGAATCGGCTCGCTCTCAAAATGGAAACGAATTTCCTTGTGACCTTCCTTAAATAGGAAGAGCGCCTCTCGAACGATTTCATTGAGATCCTGGGTCGCCAGTCGTGCCGAGGGAAGCCGCGCGAAGTGAGAAAACTCGTTGACCAAGTTCTTAAGTTCCTCGACCTGCTGGATAATCGTCGACGTGCATTTGTCCAGAATCGCCCCGTTGCCCTCGAGCATCGTAGCGTACCGCTTTCGCAACCGCTCGGCCGAGAGTTGTATTGGGGTAAGCGGGTTCTTGATTTCATGCGCAATTCGCCGCGCCACTTCCCGCCACGCCTCCATTCTCTGAACCTGTTGAATCTGGGTGATATCTTCGAGAAAAACCATCATACCGACGATCCGTCCCTCGTCACCGCGCAGAGTCGCCGCCGTGACCATAGCCGTGAGCAGCTGGTCGGAGAGCCGAATCTTAATCTCACGCTCAACACTTTCGTCCTCCTTTACCTGTTCGACGATTTCGCGCATGACCTGCAGCGGTTCCGGCGAGAAGACGTCTTCATAGTTTTCGCCTACCGCTTTTTCTGCGGTTAGTCCCAACATTTGCTCGGCCGCTTTATTCCAAGTGGTTATTTTTCCCCACGGATCCACCGAAATTACACCCGCGGCAACATTCGCGAGGAGTGTCTCAACGAACTTACCTCGGCGTTCCAGTTCGACGGTGATTTGTTTCAAATCGCGCGTCATCTGGTTAAACGAGTCCACCAGCATGCCGATTTCATCATCTCCGCCGGATTCGATCTTGTAATCCCAGTTGCCATGGGCGACCTCGTGCGTGCCCTCGGCAAGCTTCTGAATCGGCACCGTGATGCCTTTGGCCAAATAAAGGCCAAACCACGTCGCAGCGAAAATGATAACCAGGGTGATGAGCAACAGCGTCAGGATATAGCTATTTTTGACCGGCGTCTTGAGGAAGGTCAGATGCTTGTACTGTTCATAGGACCGCGAGATCTGGAGCGCTCGTTTGGTAATGCTCTTCGGCACGAAATAATCAACGACGACTACGCCGATGATCCGTTTGTCACGGCTGTAAACCGGCACGCCCCCTCGAATCACGTCGCTTTCCCCAAATTCTTGCGTGCGAGTCACTTCCAATCCCCGCAGGGCGCGATTGAGGAACTCCGATTCAGCCTTGATGGTGACTCCGGTGGGTACTTGATCGTTGAAGGCCACCACGAGCAAACGGCGGTCAGGGGAAAACAACTCGACCGTTCCGAGATTGTATTCTCGCTGCTTGCTCTGGACGAACTCTTTCAGTTCCCCCAGTCGGTGCGAGTCAAAAAGGCCTTCTTGTGAAATCCGCTGGCTCAGCTGGCGCGCATAGAAAAGGGCATTGTTGGCTGAGTTTTGATAGTACGTTTGCCCAATCTCCAATGACCCTTGCAGCGAATTTTCGACTTGCAGATCGAACCACCGCTCAAATGAACGGGTCACGAATCCGCCGGCAATCACGAACAGCAATAAAGTCGGAACTAGGGACAACCCGACGAATGCGACAACTAGGCGAACTCGGAGTCGCGACCCGAGAATCCTCCTTTTCCGCTCGAAGACGAGCTTCACCACGTTTCGGACAACCAGAAAAACCAGCAGAATAAGAAGAATGATATTGAGATTGATGAGAAGAAAAAACCCGATGTTGGTCCCGAGAGCATATTCAGGGGAGACATCGGGCAGTTGAACCTCGAAGAACGCGAATGCAATCACCATAAGCGTGGTGACAAGAATCACCAGCGCCTCTCGCTTGCGGCGCTTGGTCTCTTCCAGCTTAAGGCTTTCCTCAATCGAGTTGGCGGCGACCATGGCTCTCATGACCTGCTAAGAGGTCAAAAAATCGACAGAATTCTACCTTCTAAAGAGGTAAAGGACAAGGGTAATTACAATGCTGATAACGATACATGTAGTCAGCGGGAAATAGAAAGTAAATCGGTCTCGTTGAATGTAGATGTCGCCCGGCAAATGGCCTAGCCAAGGGATCTTTCCTCCGTATGAGAAAACCAATCCCAGCACCACGAGAAGCAGGCCGAGATAAATTAAGGTCTTTCCAAGGCCGTCCATCGGTATCCTTTCCCACCTAGTTCGATCTCTTTTGGGACCCTGGGAGCAGTTTAGAAAAGCGTCGGTTGACCTTTGGGTCCGTTTCCTTTGGGCAAGCCCGGAGTTCGCCCAAAGTGCTCGTATGCCAAAGCCGTCGCCATGCGCCCTCTCGGCGTGCGCTGGAGAAAGCCCGATTGGATCAAGAATGGTTCATAGACATCCTCAATGGTGTCTTTTTCCTCTCCGATAGCGGCCGCCAGCGTCTCAACACCAACCGGTCCACCTGAAAACTTGTCGATCATAGCAAGAAGCAGCATCGTATCCATCTTATCGAGCCCGATGGGGTCGACTTCCAACATACGCAACGCTTCCTCAGCGACGGCCTTGGTGATTTTCCCGCTCCCCTTAACTTGGGCATAATCCCGGACCCGACGCAGAAGACGATTAGCGATTCGCGGTGTTCCCCGAGAGCGACACGCAATTTCCGCAACTCCATTATCTTCGCCGATGACACCGAGAATGGCAGCGGACCGTTTTAAGATACGCGTCAACGCTTCTGGCGAATAGAAATCCAGTCGAAAGATCAAGCCGAAACGATCCCGCAAAGGCGACGTGAGTAGCCCCGATCGGGTTGTCGCGCCAATCAATGTAAACGGTTTCAGAGGCAACTTCATGGACCGGGCCTTGGGTCCTTGGTCGATCATGATGTCGATCTGGTAATCTTCCATGGCGGGATAGAGCAATTCTTCCACCACATGGTTCAGCCGGTGAATCTCATCGATGAACAGCACGTCTCCTGCTTCTAGGTTGGTCAGTAGTCCCAAAAGATCACCGGGCCTTTCGACAATCGGACCGGAAGTCGCCTTGATATTCACGCCCATCTCGCGGGCAATAATGTACGCGAGCGACGTCTTACCCAGTCCGGGCGGACCGTGAAACAAGAGATGGTCCAGCACGTCGTTACGGCCGCGTGCTGCGGCGATCGCCACCTTGAGATTTTCTTTTACCTGTTCTTGCCCAATATATTCGTCGAAGCCCCGCGGTCTTAGATTGATCTCATAGTTCAGGTCGTCGTCCGTGCTTTTGGCAGAAACGGACCGCGGATCCATCGCCTCTTCCGGCTTGTCAAGTCGATTGACCATGTTCGACATCAACGACTCATCCGGCGCAACACTTCCTTAATAACCTCTTCCAGACTTTGTTTTCCGGACTGAATCGCATCACGGACGTTCTTCTCGGCCTCAGCTTGCCTATAACCGAGATTCACCAGGGCCGAAACTGCATCCTGCGTGAGATGAGATGCGTGATTGGGAGCGGCCGTCTCGGCCATCTGAGGTTGCAGCGTCGTAAATTTGTCCCTTAATTCGACAATCATTCTCTCGGCTAGCTTCCTTCCAACGCCCGGAATCGAAACAAGTCTAAGTTGATCCCCCGCCTTGATCGCATGGGTTAACTCTGCCGCCGGAATTCCCGAAAGGATGTTCACCGCCAATTTTGGGCCGATACCCGCGACGCTATTTAACAGCAGAAATACCTGTTTGTCATGGGGCTCCTGAAAACCGAACAACTGTAACGCATCTTCGCGCAGATGGGTGTAAATATAAAGACTCACCGGCGCGCCGATTTCGGGCAAGCCATAAAAGACAGTGAGCGGGATAAATACGTGATAGCCAACTCCGCCCACATCAACGACAACCTCACCCGGCACTTTATGCGCTAGGGTCCCTCTAATGTGCGCAATCACGATCACTCATGAGGGAGTTGCCGGATGGGATCGTTACACCCGCCCAACGAACTTTTTTAGCGAAGCCAATGATGATCTTCGCCGGCGCATAGTAGTGCTGCATTCCGTCACGGCTCCCGGAATCCCGGATTGCAAACATTGCCGATGAAGATGGCAAATCGCGGCTGCCAGGGCGTCGGAAGCGTCAGGCGCTATTCTTTCCGCGACCTTTAGGAGCGCAGCAACCATACACTGAACTTGCTCCTTCGTCGCCTGACCATAGCCAACAACGGCGACTTTGATCTCGGCGGCGGCATATTCGTGGACCATCAGCTGGTTGTGAGCTGCCGCCAGAAGCGCCACTCCGCGCGCTTGCCCCAGCTTGAGCGCACTTTGCGGGTTTCGGGCAAAGAATATTCGTTCGAGACTGACGCCGTCGGGGCGATAAGCCGCTATGACAGCTTGAAGACCGCGGTAGATCCGACTCAACCGTTCGCCCTGGCCATCAGCGCCAGCCGTAGCGATGGTTCCGTGGGCGACGTGGAAAAGAGAGCTTCCGACGATCTCAACTATACCCCAACCGGTCACCACACTTCCGGGGTCTATGCCGATTATCTTGTGAGGAACCGTTGAGACACAACTCGCGTCGTGCTGCGAAGCCGGGGGCATTAACTCGCCTTTTCCATCAATTCATCCGGAATATTGAAGTTAGCGGAAACGCTTTGCACGTCGTCGTGATCTTCGAGCTCCTCCGTCAGTTTTAATATCTGCTCGGCATGCTTCTCATCCACATCCACCGTGTTCTTCGGCACCATCGTAACCTGCGCGCTGGCCATAACGATCTTTTGCTTCTCGAGGGTCTCTTTCACCTTCTCCAAGTCCTCCGGCTGCGTCACGACTTCAAATAGTTCACCCTCGTCCCGAACGTCTTCGGCACCCACCTCCAGCACTAAACCCATTAAGCGATCTTCATCGATCTGTGACTTCTCCACTGCAATTAGACCCTTCTTGTCGAACATCCATGCGACGCATCCGGTTTCACCCAAGTTACCGCCATGTTTGGTGAACAAGCGTCGAATTTCGGAAACCGTACGGTTTTTGTTGTCGGTCAGCACCTGCGCCAGAATCGCCGCTCCGCCCGGACCGTAACCTTCGTACTGGATCTCCTCATAGGATACACCTTCGAGTTCTCCCGTCCCCTTTTTTATCGCACGTTCGATATTGTCGCCCGGCATACTATTGGCGCGCGCAGTCATTACCGCCGTACGCAAGCGCGGGTTAGCGTTGATGTCACCGCCCATACGCGCCGCCACGGTAATTTCCTTGATGAGTTTGGTAAACAGTTTACCTCTTCTGGCATCCTTGGCGGCCTTTTTGTGCTTAATGGTACTCCACTTCGAGTGACCCGACATAAACACTCCTCTATGAGATTGACTGTAAGCTACCACAAACACTCCTAGGCGTAAACGGGGTGAACGTCAAGACCATTTCTGGATTGACGAGAGCGGCGAAACCACGTAGAGTTGGGGATCTTTAGGCAAGAGAAAGACTTAAACCTTTGACCGCACACTCTGCCTCTCTTTCAGAATCGCTCGCTAACGAAAAGCCGATCAGCTCGTGATTCCAGAGGAGTCTCCCTCGGATCCATTCTGCGGGCCAAAGGCAATTGTGCCTTATCATGGAAAAAACAGCGGGAGGATAGATGATCTTTAGCATAAGTGAACTCGGAGCATTCGCCTGCGTCTTTGTGTATGCGAGTTTCTTCGAATGGACGTTGCATAAGTATCTGATGCACACGCCGCTTTGGCAGTACCCCTTTCGCGCCCACGCCTTGATTCATCACGGTCTTTTCCGGACCGGTCACCAATATTTCCTTTCCGACGCGAAGGTCATTCGGAAGGTTCGTTTTGCCTGGTGGAACGCGCCGTTTATCGTAATCCTCCACGCACCCGTCATTCTGTGGCTACAAAAGACGTTAGGCTTGGACATCCTCCTGGGCGCCTTCTCCGCCCTCGTCCTCTATTATTTTCTTTATGAATACCTCCATTACTGTATGCATATTCCCAAAGGACGCTGGCTAGAAGCAACCGCGTGGTTCCGCTGGCTAGACTCACATCATCACATGCATCACAAGCGGCACTTTAATAATCTTAACGTCGTTTTGCCCTTGGCCGATGTCGTGTTGGGAACGCTCATTCCGGCTAACGAACACATGCCTGCTCCTGATCGCGAAGAAGGGGCTATCCACGTCGGTGCAGTGTTGTCAGAATCTTAGGGGCGCGTCACCTCAACTGACTTTTTTCTTCTTATGGGTTTCTATATAATTTTGAAATCCATGGTCAGAAGGTTCTTCTTGTGGGAGGAGCGGTCGAGCCGCAAATGTTGCTGTCTTTTATCGCTGGTGCCGTTGTTTTTTCTAGCCGCCTGTTCGGTACCACCTTCCCGAGTCAAATTGCCCTCGCCCCCGGATACGCGCATCACACAGACCGGCATCGCCTCCTGGTACGGTCCTGGGTTTCACGGCAAGCCGACGGCGGGTGGAACCATTTACGATCAAAACGATTTTACCGCCGCGCACCAGACATTGCCTCTGGGGACGCGCGTGATGGTGATAAACTTAAACAACGGCAGCTCCACGGAAGTCACGATCACTGACCGGGGCCCCTTTGCAAAAGGGCGAATCATCGATCTATCCTATGCGGCCGGACAATCGCTGCGAATGATCGGTCCCGGTACCATTCCGGTTCGGCTCGAAGTCATCGACAGTCCGTATCGGATCGAATCCATTCGTTCCTCGCTCGATTACACACTTCAGCTGGGGTCCTTCTCCCAGCTCGAAAACGCGCAGCAGCTGCGCGACCGCGTCGCACAGTCGTACACGAATGTAAACATCGTGCCGCTTTCGACGAAAGGCGTGACCTACTATCGGGTACAACTGGGAACATTTTCCAATCGCGCGATCGCTGAAGAGCAAGCACGGGTGTTGGCTAAGGCAGGATTCCCGGTGATCATCATGGAGAAGTAGGTGAATGCCACGTTATGCAAAACTGAGCTCGCCATGGCCGCTGCGCCGCTTAACTGGGGCTTTGAGGCTGATTGTGATTGTTGCTCTTCTGAGCGGCTGCCTCTCCTTCGAGCGCCCAACGGCCCCGCCCGCGCCAGTCATTTCTTTCACTGAACTGAAAAACTCCGTTGTCCAGATTCGTGGACTCGCGCTCAAGCACGATATCAGGCTAGACACGGCAAACTTCGCCGGCGGCGCTGGCGCGTCCGATCAGGCTCTGACGGAGGCCTATGGCCCGGCGACTGTCACGCATGTCGCGCGGGCTTACAAGCGAATCGGCCTGCTCGCGGAAAACACCGACTTCGCAAGCGCCTTAGCGGATTACCGCCGCCTGGACCGCGTGGCCTCCTATGAAGCCCAGACCGCCAGCGTCGGGATCAGGCCGGAAGCTTCGACCCTACGAGGAGCATTCTCCGAAAGCAACGCGCGCATCGCGGGAGAAGTGCCGGCCGTCTTTGCAGTGATGCAGGCGCTTCAGGAACAGCACTTTCGCTGGCATGAACGAATCAAATCCATCGGCTTGGAGGATCGTAAGCTCACGTTTCTCGCGCTGGCGACCGGTGACGCCACTCTGGTCGCATTGACCCGCGCCAGCGGCAACCCAACGGCAGGCTCATCAGCAAGTGGATCCGCAGCGCTCGACCGCTTGGCCTCAGCCGTGGAAAAGTCGGCGGCCAACTTGCCAGAACTCCTTCGCTGGAAGCTGGTTTTTCCATACCGCCACGGGACCCAATTTGTTTCCTGGGCACATGCAACCAGGGGTTGGAACGGAGTCAATGCGCTTTTCTCCAATCCGCCTCTTTCGACCTCGCAGATTCTCCATCCGGAAAAATACTACGTTCACGAAGAAAATCCGTTACGCATATTTCCTTGGGGGCTGGCGCGTCGGATGAAGGAAAAACCGGTGTTGGAGCAGACCGTGGGCGAGTATTTGGTCCGTCTGTTGCTGTCGACGGCCCATTCTAAAGCCGACGCTGCACAGCTCGCATCCGGCTGGCAGGGCGACTTACTTTCGGCGTTTCAAGCAGGCGACAGTTTAGCGACCGCGTGGATCAGCTCATGGAAGACCGACAAACAGGCGCACGAATTTCTTCGCGCCTACGCGGGTGTCTTAGAAAGATTACACCGTTTTCGCTTCGAAGCGCCCGCCGGACGGAACGGCAATTTACAAGCGGATTTTTCCGATGGTCGCTCTATGCTCCTCCAAGTGAAAGGCCCGATGGTACTTTTGCTCGACGGTATGCCGTTGGCTCAAGCCCTGGAAACCGCTCAGGAGACTTGGAAAGAGTTGGAGACTGAAAAGGAATCGACGGTCATCCCCTTTGATTTGGGCCGAGGGACGTTTCAGTTGGGCTCGATCAGGCGGTAACTTCCACTTTCGTCTTTTACCCGACCTTCTTTAATCAGCTTGATCAGGTGCGCCTGCACTGAAAATTCGGCGACGTTTTTAAGCGGCCTGGAAACATCGACGTAGATCATCTCCGTGATGGAGCCAATGGTCTCCCGTCCCTTTCGCAGGGCGCCCAACACCTGCTTTTCGCGCATTATTCGGTGTCGGATGTATTCCTTAATCTTCGCCTCGGGTTTTCCCACCAGAGGCCCATGGCCAGGCAAGATCAAATCGATGTTAAATCCGAGTAACCGCTCCAGCGATTTCAAGTAATCCGTCATGTCGCCGTCCGGCGGCCGTATAACCGATGTACCGTAACCGAGAATATGATCTCCGCTGAAAAGCACCTGATCGCCGGAGTCATAGAAGCAGCAGTGGCCCGACTCATGACCGGGCGTGTGAAGGACTTGCAATTCACCTCCACCGAACTGAATTCGATCTCCGTCGCCGTATTGAAAGTCTTCGCCGCCCAGATAGCCCGCGCGCGACCGATGAATGCCAAGTTTCGCCCCTGAACGTTTTTTCAACGCCAGCGCGCCGCCGCAATGATCGCTGTGGATATGCGTCAAAAGAATCTTTTCGATCTTCTTTGCCCCCATGGCCTCGGCCTGTTCGATAATTCCGTCCAGATTCGAATCGGCGCTGAGAGCGACATCGATAACGAGGACGTCCTCCTTCCCGACCACGTACTGGTTTGTACCCTGAAGCGTCATGTAGCCGGGATTACTAGCGGTAAAATGACGGATGTTATCGGGTGGTGCCATACTGTTGGACTTCTCGGCGGCTTCTAGCTCGGAATGGAAAGCACACTTGGAACCGAAAAGGAGCGCGAGCGAGGATTGACCGAGGACCTCAAGCGCTTCTCTCCGTGTTAGCACGGCTCGCCCCGCTGCCCACGATTGGTTGCTGCGAAACGATCAGCATGAACCATCAATCAATGACTAACCGCCTGTGAATTAATTCCTCGCGTTCACCCCCGAGGGGTCGAAGCGCACAGACGGAGACACCTGACTGATCTAATCTTGCAGCAGCTGCCGTAGGACATATTCCAAAATCCCGCCCTGCTGGTAGTACTCCAGCTCTGCCGGCGTGTCGATGCGGCAGGTGACGGTAAACTCCTTTAGCTTGGCATCATCGCTCTGCGCCCTCACGGTAAGATCCTGCCGCAATTTGAGCCCGTCCGCGATGCCCATCACGTCGAAGGTCTCGAAGCCGGTCAGACCGAGGGATTTCAAGTTCTCGCCGGACTTGAACTGCAAGGGAACGATGCCCATCCCGATCAGATTGCTCCGGTGAATGCGCTCATAGCTCTCCGCGATGGCTGCTTTGATGCCAAGCAGTCTCGGCCCTTTTGCCGCCCAGTCTCGTGACGAGCCGGAGCCGTACTCTTTGCCCGCGATCACGATCAGCGGTGTGCCCTCTTTCTGGTACTGCATGGCGGCATCATATATGGACATTTGTGTCTTGTCCGGGAGATGCACCGTCCAGCCGCCTTCCGTCCCCGGAGCAAGTTGATTTTTAAGGCGCACGTTGGCGAACGTCCCACGCATCATAACTTCATGATTGCCTCGCCGCGCGCCGTACTGGTTGAAGTCCTTAGGCTGGACACCATGCTCCTTCAGATACTTGGCCGCCGGGCCATTCTTTTCGATGGGCCCCGCAGGAGAGATATGGTCCGTCGTGATCGAGTCGCCCAACACCGCGAGTACTCGGGCTCCAATGATGTCCTTTGGTTTCGATGGTGTCTTGGTCATCCCTTCGAAGTATGGCGCTTCGCGTACATAGGTCGAATTCGGGTCCCACGCGAACAGTTCGCCCTCCGGCGTCGGCATTTTCTTCCAGCGCTCGTCGCCTTCGAAGACTTCACCGTATTCTTTCTTGAACATCTCGGATCTAACCGATTTGCCGATCTCGTCGCGAACCTCTTCCGGCGACGGCCAGATGTCTTGTAAGTAGACGGGGTGTCCTTTCTGGTCGTTGCCTAGCGGCTCCGTGGTGATGTCAACGTCCATGCGGCCCGCCAACGCATAGGCAACGACCAGCGGCGGCGAGGCGAGATAGTTAGCTCGCACCTGCGGATGAATGCGGCCTTCGAAGTTCCGGTTGCCCGAGAGAACCGCGCAGGCGACGAGATCGCCCTCCTGAATACCGGCGGCGATCGGCTCCGGCAGCGGCCCGGCGTTGCCGATACAGGTCGTGCAGCCGTAGCCGACAAGATAGAAGCCGAGCTTTTCCAGGTGAGGCAAAAGACCGCTCTCCGTTAAATAATCCGTCACGACCTTCGACCCTGGGGCCAGGCTTGTCTTGACCCACGGCTTGGCTTTGAGTCCCTTTTCTGCCGCTTTTTTCGCCAGCAGGCCAGCGCCAATCATGACGGAAGGATTCGAAGTATTGGTGCAGCTCGTGATCGCCGAGATCACCACCGTGCCGTGCCCGAGGGTCGCGCGGGCGCCGTTCAGTTGCACGGAAACGGTTTTGTCCGGCGCCCCGCCCTTCATTAGACTGGGGAGAGATTCTTGAAAAGCGCTCTTTGCCTGCGCAAGCGGCACTCGATCCTGCGGTCTTCTCGGTCCCGCTAGGCTTGGCTCTACAGTCGCAAGATCGAGTTCCAACGTGTCGGTGAAGAACGGATCGGGAGATGTGTCGGTACGGAACATCCCCTGCTCTTTGCAATAGGCTTCGACCAACGTGATCAGATCCGGATCCCGGCCGGTAAGCTGCAAGTATCTCAGCGTCTCGTCATCCACGGGGAAAAAGCCGATGGTCGCGCCATATTCAGGCGACATGTTTCCGATCGTCGCTCTATCCGCCACGCTCAGGCTCGAAAGCCCTGAGCCATAGAACTCGACAAATTTTTCCACCACGCCTTTTTTCCGCAGCATCTGGGTGACCGTGAGAACGAGATCCGTGGAAGTGGCACCCTCACGCAATCGGCCGTGAAGCTTAAAGCCGATGACGTCGGGAATGAGCATAATGATCGGTTGGCCGAGGAGTGCCGCCTCCGCCTCGATCCCTCCCACTCCCCAGCCGACCACCCCCAGCCCATTGATCATTGGCGTGTGAGAGTCCATTCCAACGACCGTGTCCGGGTAGGCCATAGCGGCGCCGTTCTGGCTTGTCCGGAACACCACCTGCCCGAGATATTCCAGATTTACCTGATGACAGATACCCGTATCCGGCGGCACCACTCTAAAATTGCTGAAAGCCTTTTGGCCCCAACGCAAGAAGGCATAGCGCTCGACGTTGCGCTCGAACTCGATCCGGGAATTCGCTGCGAAAGCGAACGAGGAGCCGAACTGATCCACCTGGACGGAATGGTCGATCACGAGATCGCAAGGCGCGAGGGGATTGATCCTTTTCGGATCGCCGCCGAGCCGCTTCATCGCCTCGCGCATCACCGCCAGATCGACCACCGCCGGCACGCCGGTAAGATCTTGCGTCAAAACCCGCGCCGGCATAAAGGCGATTTCTTTTTCGAGTTTGACCTTCGCGTTGCGGTTCGCGAGTGTTACGATATCGTGCTTACTGACATGATGATTATCCTCGAGACGCAGCAGATTTTCGAGCAAAATCTTGAGCGACACCGGTAAACGCAAAACATTCTTAAAGCCGGCTTTTTCCAGTTCATCGAGCCGGAAAATGTCGTAGCTCTGATGACCGATTTTCAGACTTGTCTGGGTGCCGAAGCTATCCAGCGATTTCTTTGCCATGGGCATCTCCTTAAGATTTGGCTAGATCTATTTTGTAGCCTAGGGGGAGATGATAAAGCAACAGCAGAGGCAGAGGAGTTGTCAAGAACGGCTTTGCGCCAATTGCCATGAGAACCTGCTTCGCGCCCCGTTTGCTTGATGGCGCAAAGGACTTGACAACGCCGAGCATCGGCACGAAAACCGAGTCGCACTATATCAAGGATCTCCCAAGAGGAATAAAAATCTCTGTAGAGCGGAGCAATGGCGTTTTAAGCGACGCTGAGGATCTTAGAGAGAAGTGCCGCCCGTCCTGCCGTAGGCTCTTTTGCCTCGAAGCACAAAGAGGCCGGGGCTACGCAGACGATGATATCGAATTCACCTATTCGACCGCATCGCCACAGGATGAACATGACCTTGGTCATTGAGAAGTACTCTTCGAGATACTTGGACTCTGCCGTCGCCGTTCTCGCCGAGGCGTTCGTAAGCAACCCCCTCCACGTCTCTGCCTTCGGACCCCAACGCATCGAACAAAATCGATCGTTTTTTCGCATCGGACTGCGGCACATGTTTCTCGGCCAATCTTTTGTCGCGCTGATGGACGGTGAGATTCGCGGATACGTGCATTTCAACTCCTCGCCCCATTGTCTCCCGGCGCCGGAGGAGATTCCGATCGTGGCGGCAACTCTGCTGAAACCTATCGGCGAAGCGATTCCACAGGTTATTAAGTGGTTCACTCGATGGTGTCATCTCGATCCCGAAGAACCCCATGTCCATCTGGGACCTATCGGTGTGGCTCCCGATGCTCAGGGACAAGGAATCGGCACGGCATTGATGAATCGGTACATCGACCATCTCGAACAACAGAGAATGGCCGGTTATCTCGAAACCGACCGGCTCGAGAATGTGGAATTCTACAAGAAATTCGGGTTCCTCGTTCAACGCGAAGAACAACTCATCGGCGCGCCGACTTGGTACATGTGGCGACCAAAAGACAGCTATTAATGGTTAGTTCATTGGTATGTGGACACCTGACATCTATTCGACCGAGGCCCGAGCCCTTCCGTGCGCGGTCAATGGGTCTGTGGCTTGTAGGCCGCACACCTCTCCAAGGGTGGCTATGACCCGATCTTTCCTCGAGCTTGGTAGAAACATCATCCTGAAAACGAACACGCTGTAAATTGACAAGGTCGAGACGAATAGCCGAAAATGAGTCCGATCGACATCGGTCAGCCTGACCTCGTGCGAAGGAGAAAAGTATGTTTGAACGACATGAAAAATCGATACAGGTTGCGACTCTGCTGGGACTTGTCGTCCTGCTGGG
>DASQUN010000188.1:0-3959 GCA_035641275.1 Candidatus Udaeobacter sp.
CCTTGGCGCATTTTTTGGTGGCCTCTCCCTCGGGCTGCGGCTTCAGGGCGGCTTGAGGCACCACGGGAATTTTTCCCGATTCCTACCTTCGTCGTTTGCCGACGGGACAGTCGGGAACTCAGATAGTTCGCAGGCCAGCCGCGGCCCCTCCGTTTCTAGCCCCGAAAATCGTACTTGACACAAACTCGGACTCTGTGCCAAGAATACAAACCTGTTTTATTGGTGCAGCAGATATGGTCACTACCAGAATGAAAACGCGCTGTGTTTATTCGGCCAAAAGCTCCACCGTCAAAGCTAAGGTAGCGCCGGGCATGATCTCCAACAGGTCTCGACAGCACCATGCCTGAAGCTGTCACAGAAGCCAGATCGGCGTTATGATATACAATGAATATTTTGGATTCCTAGAATCGCCCTTTAGCGTCACACCAAATTCTCGATTCTTCTATACGAACGATCTGTATCAGGAAGCATTTGCTAACCTCCGTTACGGCATTGAATGGAGGAAGGGCTTAGTCGTCATGACCGGCGAGGTCGGTACGGGAAAGACGACGCTCTTGGGTAAAATGATGCGCAGTTTAGAATCGACGACACATCCTATTTTCCTGTCCTATGGCGACCTTACGTATACCGAATTGCTGCAAATTATTTCCCGGGAACTCGGTTTGGCATGCAATGGACAGGAAAGGCTCGCCACGGTCGAAAGACTGCGCGAATATTTGATCGCACAGCACAGGGCAAGCCACATCGTCGCTCTGCTGATCGATGAAGCTCAAAACCTAAGCGACGAAATGTTTGAAAGCATCAGGTTCCTCTCCAATTTCGAAACAGAGAGCGATAAGTTGCTCCAAATTGTATTAACGGGTCAACCGGAGCTTGAGACCAGGCTCGAGCAACCGAGCCTTCGCCACCTCAAACAGCGAGTGGTCCTTCACTGCCGACTGGCGCCGCTCAAGAAAGACGAGGTTGGACGTTACATCGACTTTAGGCTTCAGGAGGCGGGTTATGCGGGCGAAGATCTGTTTAATCGTGAAGCGGTTGCCCAGATTGCCTTGTACTCCGGAGGGATTCCGCGACTCATCAATATCGTCTGCGACAACGCTTTGCTTCTCGCCTTCGCTGGTTCCAAAAAACAGGTCAGCGCACAAATGGTTCAGGAGGTCGCCCGCGATCTCGGACTAACAAATCGGTCTTGGGTCAAAACCGAAGCTTTGCCCACGCCGGTTCAAGGCGGTGATGATGGGCTACGGGCTCCCGGCTCGGGCAGAGAGCCCGTCGACATCGCAAGACAACCCCACCGGCAACGGAAACGCGGCGTAGCCTGGATACCGATCGGAAGCTCTCTGGCGCTCGTCGCACTTGGAGGCGCCGGCGGCGCGCTCTATTCGCAGCACATTAAGGATTATCTCCAGCGACCGCGAGCAATCGAAGATCGCGCGCAAGATCTAAATCAAAACAATTCACCAAATAAGTCCGTTCAATTCCGAGCTTCGGTAGCGCGGAGCGACAGCGCGGATAGTCTGAGATTGCAAACGATCAAGCCACAACAGATCACGTCTAAGACCGAACAACCCCATAGTCAGAACTATCAGATGGAAGTGAAGAAAAGAGAGCCGCTTTTAGGAACCTTCGAAGTCGTTGGGCCCTCCTCGTTCGTGCGCGGCACCCCTCGCTCAAACGCGAAGATTATAGCCACCTTACAACCTTCCGCCGAGGTCAAGGTAGTGAGTGTGAATGGAGACTATTTGCGAATACAGGCCTTGGTTGAGGGCCGAACGATCCGTGGGTATGTTCATCGCGAGGATGCCTTCTTCGGCCGAGCCAAAAAAGCCAGGCAGCGGAAAACCCGGATTGAGTAAAAAGGGTTCTCTGTTCCTCTGCGGGTTTGAAGCTCAGGCATAACCGATTATCGCAGCCTGAATATTTCCTTCCAGATCTTTTCGTATCTCGGCCATTCTTTCAGCTCGGCCGCGCCAACGGGATAGATCTTCGCAGGCCGAGTTTTGTCAACGGGTTCAATCTTCGGGTGCGCGGGAGTCCGACCGCCCACCGCATAAGCTTTCTGGCCTTCTTCGCTGGGGCGAGCCAGCGCGCGAACAGCCACGCGGTGTTCGGATGAGGCGCGTTCTTGAAGACTGCAGTTGCGCCGATCGCGCCGGCCCCCTCGGTAAGGAAGTAGTTGACGGGCGCTCCCTTTTGTACCCGGGAAGGAAAATGATGCAAATATCTCGACCCTCCCTCAGGCAGCGCTTCCCATGCGCCTCACTCGGGCGAAGAGTTCTTTGTGGTCGCCACAGGCTTTCCTGACAGGTTTTGCTAAGGGCCTAAAATGGGCAAATAAAGGGTTGGGAGGGTCAAGCAAAAATGCCGGGCGGAGGCGTCTGTTAGAATCTCTTGACGCTAGGGCTAGGTTTGATTTCGAGAGTCGTAACCTGCGACCGGTGAGCGCGAAATCGCGATCAGTCTTTTTCACCGGACTCGGGCTAGGCCGCAACCAGGTTCCGATAGTGGCCGGCCTTGGAGATCGGCGCCAAGCCACTTATAATCCGCTGCCAGCACTCGCCCCCATCTTCGCTGCACCAGACCTCTCCCGATGTCGTTGCCGCGAAAATCGAGAATGACTCTCCCGCCTCCTCAAGGCAAAAAGCCTCAATGCTGGCTTGCATTCGATCCGGCAATCCATTACGCAGAATCTCCCAGCTGCGCCCGCCGTCACGGCTGCGCGAGATTCTCGCGCCAGCAAAATGAGTCGTGCGCCACGTGCCTGGCGCGTCATGCGCGGCCGTAACAAACATCAACTTCGGTTCCGACGGACAAAAGACGAATCCATCGGGGTAGCCGCCAATTTCATCTTCCCTGCTCGTCCACTGCTCCCAGGTGGCGCCCGCGTCGGGACTGACGTATAGACCCCTTCCGGTAACCGCATACAGAGATCTAGAATCGCTCGGATGAATCATCAGCCGGTGGACATCTTCGTAGAGGTCCGGGAGCTCTTGCCAATTCTGTCCCGCGTCCACGCTTTTCAACAGCCCGCCGACTTCAATAGAAGCATAGATCGTGCTGGGATTATGGGGATCGAAGTCGATATGCTTTACATGGCCGATATGAGGCGGGGCGGGAAAGCTCCACTTCGGCACGCTCGGCACCGATCGAAGCGAAGGCCTTTCATTCCAATGAAGACCGAGATCGTCACTGACGAAAAGGTGTGCCGGCTCGGTCCCTGCATACAGAAGCGCCTGGCCGTCGATGCGCACCGACGCCAGCGAGTAGATATTGGATTCGGTAAGCCCATGACCCCTCGGTTCCCATGTCCTGCCGCGGTCCGCGCTAACGTGCACTGAGCCGTGAAACGCTCCGGCAATCGTCAGACCGCTTTCGGGCTCCATGATGATCGCGCTGATATGCTTGTCGGTTAGAGCGCGGTACGTT
This sequence comes from Candidatus Udaeobacter sp., assembly GCA_035641275.1. Lineage (GTDB taxonomy): Bacteria > Desulfobacterota > Binatia > UBA9968 > UBA9968 > DASQUN01. Next base: position 3,427 of record DASQUN010000188.1, read on the forward strand.
ACGCGCCATTCCGATCCCTGGCGTTCGATGATGGCGACGCCTTCTCTGGTTCCCACCAACAACTCTTTTGACAACGAGGGAGAGGAGTAAATCGTGGAACCACCGTGGGACAACCCTATCGCCATATGCCTAGCCTCCTGATTTGTTAGTCTGGACTGTAGTGATTAACAGCCATCTGGAACCGAAGCTTTCTCTGATTTTGCCGGTATCATCCCAGATTTTGTCTGTCAACCGGTTCGAGCCGTCATGCTAAAGCAGGCTGGAAGCAAAAATTACTAAAGCGCGACCCGGCGGCGAATCGAAGAACCTCTCTGTTTTATTCGCCGAAAGAGCAGCGATATGGTATGGCTCAGGCCAAACGGCAGCAGTCTGAGCAGTCTCGCCGTCGGGAGAAACTTCTTTGGTGGCAACATTGAGGGAGGAACAGCGCATGCGGTTTGGAACTTTCAGCTACAACCAAGCACGACCCTGGGTGCCGGAGCGCCAGGCTTTCCACGAACTGCTCGATCAAATCCAGCTCAGCGAGCAGCTCG
>DASQUN010000189.1:0-5805 GCA_035641275.1 Candidatus Udaeobacter sp.
ATAGCGGAAATCAGCGTGCCCGCATGGCCGATGCCAATCCACCACACGAAGTTAACGATATCAAAGCCCCAAGCTACTGGAATCATTATCCCGAACAGGCCGACACCGACGGCGATCAGGCGGGCGATCTCGTAGAACAGAAGCATCACAAGGATGAAGGAGATCCCGAACCCGACGTACCAAAGCCGCGGCGCGCGCTGGGTCAAAACAATCGCGCTGATTTTGTCCGTGATCGAAGCGAACGTATGCCCCGGCTTGATGACCGGAAAATGTGTCGCTTCCGGCGACTCGTTCTCGTGTTTGGCCGCCATAGATTTAGGTATTTTCGATCTCGGGATTAGGGTTTCGCAGTTTCGCCTGATAAGTCGTTCGCGGCTTGGTGTTTAATTCAGTGAGCAGTCCGTAATTCAACGACCCGGACTTTAACTTGGCAACACGACTGTTCGGGTCGTTGATGTCGCCGAACACAATCGCCTGTGTCGGGCAGGCCTGTTGGCAGGCGGTTTGCAGCTCACCATCGCGGAGCTTACGATCTTCTTTTTCGGCGTCAATTTTCTTGGTGTTGATTCGTTGCACACAGTAGGTGCATTTTTCCATCACCCCGCGGGATCGCACCGTGACGTTGGGATTATGTAAAAGCTTCAAGCTGGGCGTCTTAAAGTCTGCGTATTCGAAGAAGTTGAAGCGCCGAACTTTGTACGGGCAGTTGTTCGAGCAATAGCGCGTCCCCACGCAACGGTTGTAGGTCATGTCGTTGAGCCCTTCGTGGCTATGAGTCGTTGCATGGACCGGGCAGACCAACTCGCAAGGCGCGTTCTCGCATTGCATGCACGGCACCGGTTGCTGGTACATCTCCGGATTGGCGAGCTCGCCCTTGTAGTAACGGTCGATGCGGATCCAGTGCATCTCTCGCCCGCGCATCACTTCGGCTTTTCCGACCACGGGACTATTGTTTTCCGCTTCGCACGCAACCACACACGCGTTGCATCCGATACACGAGTTGATGTCGATCGCCATGCCCCAGGCGTAACCTTCATATTTGAAACCGGGATAGATACTTTCAGACGGGCCTTGCTCCGCTTCCTCTGCCTGCGCAAAGTTAGGGTTCTTCCGGTATTCGGCAAGGGTGCCGACCCGCAGGAGATGACGCCCTTCCATAAGATGGTGGAATTGGGTGCAGGCGAGCGGATATTGCTCGCCCGTCTTGCGGAGCTCGACACCCGTGCCGTGCCACGGAGCATCGAGCGTTCGGAGCGGATAAACGTTGAATCCAAGGCCAGTCCCGACTCGTCCCGCTCGCGTGCGTCCGTATCCCAGGTGGATGGCGACGCAGTCATTGGCTTGTCCCGGCAGAATCCACGCGGCGCCGCGCACCTTCTGTCCTCCATACTGGAGCTCGACCACGTCGCAGTGGATGGTGCCGTGTTCACCACCGGTCGTTCCGACTCGGTAGGTAAGGCCGAGCCGCTCCGCCGTCAGCGGGCTGAAAAAAAAAGCGTTGTCCCAGGTGATCTTGGTGAGGGGTTTCGGCGTTTCCTGAAGCCAGCCATTATTTGCAAAACGGCCGTCAAAGATGGTCGGATCCGGCCGAAAGAGGATTTCCACGTCACGTTTTCCCTGCTCGGCGGAGTAGGACTTCCGTTGGTCTACCTCCTTCAGAGAAATTTTTGCGGTCAGGTCTCGTGTCAACGACACTTGCTTAGCTGAAGCCGCCGTTCCCGCCACCACGCCGTCGTGGAGCGCGGTGCGCCAAAACAGTTCGAAATCCTTCGCCCGGCTGTGTTGCTTCCAGTAATCCCGCACGACCTCGTAGCTCGAGCGCCCGGCTTGGCCTAACAGGGCGGCCAAAATTTCATGAGCCGTGCGGCCGCCGTAGAGCGGCGCAATGAGCGGTTGAATGATCGTAGCGGTGCCGTCGTAAGCGCGCACATCGCTCCACGATTCGAGGTAGTGCGCCTCGGGCACATGCCAATGACACAGGGCCGAGGTCTCATTTTCATACAGGGAGAGATGAACAGTGAAATTCGCCTTCACGAGGTTTCTGGCAAAATTGAGATCCCCTGGTGCCGTGTGGGCCGGGTTGCCGCCGATCATGATCAGGGCCTGCACCAGATTGGCTTCCATATCTTGCACGAGTTCACGAATGGATTCGCTCTGCCGAATCGGCTGCGCTTCCACCGGTTCCGTATAGGCGACGGTTGTTCCCGCGTTGCCGAGCGCTTGGTTCATTGCGTGAGTCAAGGCATGCACGATTGGAGATTGTTGCTCTCCCGCCAAAACAACGCTGCTGCCGCGGTGACGTTGCAGGTCACGGACCAAGGCCCGCGCCCACTTGTCGTAGCGGGTGGAACCCGCGGGGTCCCGTTCTTGGCTCTGAACACCTAGACCCATGGCCACCGCTCGAGTGAAGCCCTCGATTTCACTGGGACGCAGCGGTAATCGATGGTCCGCCATCGAGCCGGTCACCGTGGGCGTACTTTCCACAAGATAGAGCCGGTTCATCGTTGCGTCGGTTCCGTTCACTCGCCGCTTATTGGCAAAGTCGCGCGCGTAACGGAGGCTCGCGGGACCGGAGAACAGGAAATCGGCGTCGATAGACAAGATCACGTCGGCTTTATCAAAACGATAAAGCGTCTCAACGACCTCGCCGAACGCAAGCCGGGAGCCCTCGCGCACAGCGTCACGTCCGACGGGCTCGTATTGATGCCATTTGGCTTGGGGAAATGTCCTCAGCAGCTCGCGAAGTTGATAGCCCAGTGTCGGCGACGTTACCGTCTCCGTCAAAATGCGCAGCCCGGCGCCTCGATTGAGGCGTTGGGTCTCCAGTTCGGCGTTTAGAGCCGCAAAGAATGCATTCCAGGTATTGATCTTGCCGGCATGGCTCAGGACGCGAGAACGATCCGGATCATAAAGGTCCAAGATCGAAGCCTGCATAAACAGATCGGCCGCCCCGAGGCTTGCCGGATGTTCAGGATTGCCTTCCACTTTAGTCGGCCGACCCATATGGCTTTCGGCTAGAACACCGCGGCCAAAACCGGCAAAGGGCATGGCGGTGGCAAAGAAGAGCGGCTTACCGGGTATGATCTCCTCCGGCTGCCTAACGTAAGGAACGATCTTTTCATCCGGGGGCGCTGGAGACGAACTCAAGCAGCCGCCCAAGCCCGCCAGCGCCAGAGAGGCACCCATCAGTTTTAAAAAGTCTCGGCGATCGACCGCATTCAACCACACCGAAGCCTGCCGGGGAAATTCTCGCTGCAGGAGTTGCTGAAACTCTTCAGTGTCGGCCAGTTCTTCCAGCGAGCGCCAATACTCCGTGTTTCGAGTGGTCGAAAGACGCTGCTGGATGAAATTCAAATCGATGGACTTTTCGCTCATGGTTGTTCCTTGTTATCGGTGGCAGGTAGAACAACTCGTTAGTTTCTCAATGTTGTAATCCTTCACCAGTTTTCGGCCGAGAGCGAGCTGATCCGCCGGCGGCACATAGTCCATGCTAAACACGTGCTCTCGCGGACGCACGAAGCGTTCCGGCTCGCGATGACAGTCCAGGCACCAATCCATATAGAGCGTATTTTCGCGCCACATCAGGGGCATCTGGTCGACACGCCCATGGCACGTGGAGCAGCCGATGCCTTTGTGGACATGAATGCTATGATCGAAATAGACAAAGCCGGGAAGGTTGTGCACTCGCGTCCATTGGATTGGCAGGCCCGTGCGAAAGCTCTCTCTGACGGGCGCTAACATGGCGCTGTCAGCCCAGATCTGTGTATGACAGTTCATGCACGTTGTCGTCGGTGGGATACCGGCAAAGGAACTGTCCTCGACTGAGGTATGGCAATAACGGCAGTCGATGCCATTATCGCCGACATGATGTTTGTGGCTGAAGGGTATGGGTTGGGTGCGCGCGACACCCACCTCAGTGATGTAAGGTGATTCGTTAATCGCGGCCAACCCCGCCACCAAAGCAACCAAGAGAACCGCGCCTCCAAATAGACTGACTCTGGAAATGGTATTGGTGCTTGGATGAAAAATTTGTCCCATCGAGATTTACTGTTCTGCCGGCATTCTGAATAACGGACGAATCCATTGGCGCTCGTCTATTCCGGCTGAAGTGAGAGCTGCCGCTGAACGACGCCATGAACGATTTGACTGAATTAATCTTTCGGTCTCAGCAATGAATTACAAGACGGTCAATTTTCGCGTATGCCCAGACTTTCCAGTTTTCGATAGAGGGAGGAGCGGCTGACGCCCAGCAGCTGTGCCGCTCGTGTCTTATCTCCGGCGGTCTCTTTAAGAATGTTTTCAATGTGGCTTTTCTCGTAGGATTGCACGGCCGTCCTTAAGTTGTTGCCGACCGAGAGATTGATCTCATCTTGCGGCACTTCGCACTGCGGGAGCTCCGCTGGAGTTATCCATTCACCATTGCCCAAAATCATCGCCCGCTCGAGCACGTTATCGAGTTCGCGCACGTTGCCCTTCCAAGGAAGAGACATCAAAATCTTCAATGCCGCATTACCTGCCCCCCTATAAGTCCTCTTCATTTCGGCATTGTGCCGTCGGATAAGATGATCGACCAGCAGCGGTATGTCTTCGCGCCTTTCTCTCAGCGCGGGAACACGGATGCTGATGACGTTGAGACGGTAAAACAGGTCTTCGCGAAATCGCTCTGTCGCGACTTCGCCTTGCAGGTCGCGATTGGTCGAGGCGATAATGCGCACGTTAAGCCGTGAGGGCTGGGTCGAACCGATAGGTAGTACTTCTTTATCTTCAATAACGCGAAGAATCTTAGGCTGAAGACTGAGTGGCAGCTCGCCGATCTCATCCAGAAAGATCGTGCCGCCTTGAGCGCGCTGAAAAAGCCCCTCTTGAGAGCCGACGGCACCGGTAAACGCCCCTTTCACATAACCAAAGAGCTGGCTTTCCAAAAGCGTTTCCGGTATAGCACTGCAATTGACCGGTAGAAAGACTTTGTCCTTTCGTGGGCTCTGCAAATGAATGGTGCGAGCAACCACTTCTTTTCCTACGCCGCTTTCGCCTGTGATCAATACATTTGAGCTCGTCGGCGCGACTTTTGAAATCATGGCCAGGATGTCTTGAATGCCGCGGCTTTCGCCCACAAGACCGGTTGATTCCGAGTTAGCGTTTATTTCGCGCCGCAGTATTTGAACCTCCCATGCCAGACTCTTGTACTGCAAAAGACGGCTGATCTTTTGCAGGACATCTTCGATAACGACCGGTTTCAATATGTAGTCATGAGCCCCCATGCGAAACGCCTCGATGGCCGAATCCACCGACGCGTAGCCGGTCATCAGAATAAACATCGTTTGAGGCGAGACGTTGCGCAGATGCCTGAGCAAACCGAGCCCGTCCGCGCCCGGCATCTTGAGGTCGCTCAGAACCAGATCGAAATCCAGCTTGTTGACGGCGTCGATCGCTTCATCACCATTTTCTGCCTGGTAGACGTGATAGTCTTCACTTTCCAGCACTCGCGCGAGGTTTTTGCGAGGCAAGGACTCGTCGTCTGCTATTAAGATGCTCACACTCACGTTTATTGGATTTCGGCCGCCGGTAGCAGGCCAAAACTAGGCTTTCATCGCCCGAATGCCGGCGCCGGTTTCACAGCGATTTGTGCCGACAGGTTGCGCAAAGCCTATGCCAATTTTTTGGAGCTGGCAAAAGCGCTAGAAACCTCTTGACGGAGGCTTCCGGGTAGCGGCCCGTTGTCACGATTCTAGGACAGACGAGTTGCGGTTGTCCTAATTCAGCTACACTGCCGGTGACGTAACCTGCCTTCGGTGCAAATCAAAC
>DASQUN010000190.1:0-4025 GCA_035641275.1 Candidatus Udaeobacter sp.
ACGTTGCGAACAGCTACCGCCGCGTCGCCTATTACATAGACAAGATACTTAAGGGCGCCAAGCCGGCTGACATTCCCGTCGAGCAGCCAACGAAGTTTGAGCTGGTGGTCAATCTCAATGCGGCGAAGCAGATCGGCGTAACGATCCCGCCGAGTGTGCTGGCAAGGGCGGATAAAGTAATCAAATGAACAGCTGGAGTGATGGAGTAATGGAGTCATGGAGTGTTGGGTCAATGCGATTGAAAGACACCAAATTGGGAGCAAAGCGACTCGAGACGACTTCTTTTTACTACATGGCGATTGAAACTGTTTCATGCATCCGCATGAAGGCGAAATAATATGACAATGAGAGTCGATTAGAATTCGATCGTTCGAAGGCCGGGGAAACTGGTGAAGAAACTAATTGGTATATTCGCGATAGCATTGTCGCTGTTTCCTTCTTTTGTCTTGGGCGCACATTCCTCAGGCAAAATAGCGCGTGTCGGGCTTTTGCGCGTCGATTCACCGCCGCGCAAGCCAGTCGACGAGTTTCGCCAAGCCTTGCGCGAACTGGGCTATATCGAAGGCCAGAACCTCAAGCTTGAGATCCGCTGGGCCGAATCGAAGTTGGACCGCCTCCCGGAGCTAGCGGCCGAGCTCGTACGGCTCGATGTCGACGTCATCGTCACTCAAGGTCCGCAGGGGATCGGCGCGGCAAAAGCCGCAACCAGCACGATCCCGATTGTCATGGGGCGAATCGATGACGTGGACGTGCACGGCTTCGTCAAGACGCTTGCGCGGCCGGGTGGAAACATAACCGGCTTATCGTTCCAGACCGGGGAGTTAACCGGCAAATGCCTTGAGTTGCTGACGGAGATCCTGCCAAAGGTCTCGAACGTAGCGGCGCTCTGGGATGCCACCGGCAATGCAAAACAGCTCAAGGCCGTGGAAGCGGCCGGCACTGCACTAAACGTAAAGATCCAAATCGCAAAAGTTCGCGGCGCCGACGACCTCGATCGCGCCCTGAGTTCTGTGGCTGCAGCTCGGGAGCAGGCTGTGCTCATTTTGGGCTCCCCGTTTTTAACCTTTAACGTGGCCCGACTGGCAACGTTGACCGCAAGGCATCGGTTGCCCGCTATCTATACGAACACGAATTTTGCGGATGCGGGCGGTTTGATGGCCTACGGACCGAACGAGTCGGATCCCAATTGGGGCTGGAAGCGCGCCGCCGTCTTCGTCGACAAAATCCTGAAGGGTGCCAAGCCCGCCGACCTCCCCGTGGAACAGCCGACAAGGTTCGAGTTGGTCATCAATCTCAAGACCGCCAAGCAGATCGGCCTGACGATTCCGCCCAACGTGCTGGCCAGAGCGGACAGAGTAATCCGATGATTGTGGAATCTAAAACCTGTCCTGAGCGACGTCGAAGGATCGAAAATCCAAAATGAAAAATTGTAAGGCGGCGGACAGGGTGATGGAATAAGGAGGTGCTATGGTGGATGCCAACGCTCTGCTTGAGAAGATCCGGCAAGATTTGCAAACCGTCACCGAACAGCTTCTTCGGCATCCCTACGTGCAGGCTCTGGAGGAAGGGAAGATTGGGCGGGAGAATCTCCGTCTGTTCGCCGGCGAGCAGTACGCCATTATTGGAAGCGATCTGAGAAGCGCCGCTCACCTGGTGAATCGTTTTGGCGGGTTGCCCGGTCGTGATTTCTTTCTCGGGATACTTCAGGGTGAGAAGGCAGCCTGGAATGCCCTACTGGCCTTTGCCACTGGCTTAGGTCTGACCGAGGCCGACCTCAAGGGCCACGAGCCTCTCGCCGGCGCTCACGCCTACACCTGCTACATGGCGTGGCTCGCGCTCTATGCCTCTGACGCGGAGGTTGCTGCTGCCTACCTGGTCAATTTTCCAGCCTGGGGTCAGAACTGTGGCCGCCTAAGCCACATTTTGAAAACGCGCTTCGGCCTGAACGACAACGAGGTCGCTTTTTTTGATCTCTTCGCCGCCCCTCCAGCGACGTTTGAAGGCAACGCCCTGAGCGTTATTCAGCAGGGACTCGACCGCGGCACCGAGCCGCGCCTGATCCAACGCGCGGCCCGGTTACTGCAGGCCTACGAGCTCATGTATTGGGATACGCTCTACAGCGCCTCTCGTTCCTGACGCGAGGCTACTGGACGGTACGGGCGGTTTACTATATGAACAAGATTCCAAAAAGGCGCCAAGGCAGCCAATTTGCCGGTCGAGCAGTCAACCAAGTTTGAGTTGATCATCAAACCGAAAGTGGCGAAACAGATCGGGCTGACGATTCCGCCAAATGTGCTGGCGCGGGCGGATCGTGTCATCAGATGACATTTTCGATTTTCGATTGCCGATTTTCGATTAAGGAGAGACCAACACATGGATGAAAACTTATTCAAGAAGCGCACAAAACAGTTAGCTTTACGCGTTATCAAAGTCGTCGACACCCTGCCTAAGAACCGCACTGCGGACGTGCTAGGTAGACAGTTGATTAGATCTGGCACTTCGATTGGCGCTAACTACCGAGCAGCGTGTCGCGGCAAGTCCACCGCGGATGTGATCGCTAAGCTCCGGATAGTGGAAGAAGAGGCAGACGAATCAGCTTACTGGATGGAACTCTTAATCGAATCGAGGCTTTTACCCGAGGCGCGGCTCTCAGAATTGTTGCAAGAAACCAATGAGATCGTCGCGATGACGGTAGCGTCGATTAGGACTCTTCAGAAGCGCAACGGAAGTTCTCCATTCAATCGGCAATCTAAAATCGAAAATCTAAAATAGGCGGGGTATGAAACGCTTCGTTGGACTCTCTGTAATCTTTGTGACTCTGGCGATATGTGGGGCTGCGGCCGAGGCGCAGCAGCCGAAGAAAGTGTGGCGGATAGGTCTCTCTCACGTCGGCTTGGACCACGTCCCTCCCCCCTTAGAGACGCTTCGACAGGAGCTGAAAAGACTGGGATATGAGGAAGGAAAAAATATCCAGCTGGATTGGCGCAACTTACCGGATGAGGAAGCGGCGCGTGCCACAGCCCAAGAATTTGTCCGAAATAGGGTCGATCTGATTGTGGCCTTTGAGAGCCAGACGGTTCGAGCGGCCAAGGCGGCAACCTCCGACATTCCCGTTGTCTTCCTTCTTGTGGCCGATCCTGTGGCCGAGGGTTTCGTGAAAAGCGTTTCTCGTCCCGGCGGAAACATGACTGGCTTTGGCGGGCCAGGCGATATCCCTGGAAAGCATATAGAGCTGTTCAAAGAAGTGGTCCCACAACTTCGCCGGCTGCTAATCCTCATTGATCCCAAAGACCCGGTGACAGAGCGCTCTCTGACAGAGGTTCGGCCGGTGGCCAAAAATCTTAACCTCCGGTTGGTTGAGCAAGAAGCCACAACTCAGGCTGACATCGAGCGTGGTTTTAGTTCGTTAAAACGGGGCGACGTGGACGGAATCTTCATAGTTTCTCCAAACCTCCGAACCAAATTTCCCTCCCTCATTCTCCGTCTCGCTTCTGAGAAGCGCCTGCCTCTGACAATTCACCGTAAGGAATGGGTGGAGCAAGGTGCGCTCTTTTCTTACGCCCATGACCTTGCGTCCCTTGGGCCGCCCGCGGCTCAATATATAGACAAGATATTTAAAGGAGCGAAGCCCGCGGATCTTCCTTTTCAGGAGCCGCCTCAATTTGAGTTCGTTATTAACCTAAAAACTGCTAAGCAGCTGGGGCTAACGATTCCGCCGACTGTGTTGGCGCGGGCGGACAAAGTCATCAAATGACAGTGAGCAGTGTGCAAAGAGCAAAGGGCAGAGGGCAGAAAGCGGTCAACAGTGAGAACGGGAGGGAACTTATGAATAAGAGTGTCATTACTATCGCGCTGAGCGCTGAGCTCTCTGCGTTTAGTTTCCTTGGCGCTCTGCTGTTTAGGGCTGTAAAAATTTTTTCGCTTTGTCCGATCCTCGCTCGTTCTCCATGACGTGACCGTCAGAATCGACATAATCTTTTGCCACAGCTTTCTTTCCTTTCAAAATCCAAAATCGACAATCGTTC
>DASQUN010000191.1:0-3586 GCA_035641275.1 Candidatus Udaeobacter sp.
CGCACGACCATGATATTGACGATCACCGGTCAGGGGAAGGGAGTTTGACATGAACATGAGGAGAAGAGCGCGACTGTTTCTCGTTTGCTTGATGCTATCGCTGTTCGCCGTTGAATCCTCTCTCGCCTTAGAAAATGTCCGCGTCGCCTATCCTTCGATGAACACTTCCGTGTTCTGCCTCATCATTGCTCAGAAAGAAGGCTACCTGAAAGAGGAGGGGCTTGACGTGCAGCTTCTCAGTATCCGAGGCGAAATTGCGATCCGGACAGCGCTTGCGGGGGAAGTGGATTTTTTCACCAACGCCGGCAGCGCTCTGGCGGCGGCGGTCCGGGCTGTTCCCGTCAAAATTGTTACGGTCTTTCAGGACAAGCCCGGATGGGATCTCATTGCACAGCCTGATATCAAGTCGATCGCCCAACTGCGCGGAAAGAATATTGCCATCATGTCTCCGGAAGGTTCCCTCGCGGTTGTCGCCAGGGAGATGTTAAGGAAAAACGGCATCGATCCCGCGAAGGATGTCAATCTCGTCGTCATGGGGGGAGATTCCGTTCGGTACCCGGCCCTGCAGGCCAAATCGATTCAGGCCACCCTGTTTAACACTGGGATGAGCCTTCAGGCGCAAAAGGAAGGCTTTACGAAGCTGGCGGCCGCCGGCGACTATGCCAACCTCATCGAGGGTGGATTGGCGGCATCGAATGAAAAGCTCAAACAAAATCCCGAGAAAATCTTTCGCTTCATCCGCGCCAGTCTGAAAGGAATCAATTTCTTCGTGAGCAAAAGAGAGCCGGCACTGAAATACATGATGGACGCTTTGAGGATGACGGATCGGGAGCTGGCGAACTCCATCTATGAGATACAATCCAAGCTCATCCTTCGGCAAGGATTCACCGAGGACACGGTGCTGCAATCGATGATCGACGCGATGAAAAAGACCACCAAGGTGCAACGCGACATCAAAGTCAGTGATATCTTCGATTTGAGCTTCGTGAAAAAAGCCAGCGAAGAACTCAAGACCACCGGCGGGAAACCGTAATTTCGTTTCCGTTGGTTTAGGCAAAGCGAGTCTGAATGTCCACGCTCAAGGCATAATCCTCATCGACTGTCGCCGTCAGTTGCTAGTTTTGACTTCCCAGTTTGGAGTTTCGCGTCGAATTTGAAACGCCAGAGCTCAGATAAGGAACGTGAGCGATTAGCCGGCGGAGACGGCTCCAGCCTTCAACCAGCCCGCCGGGGAGGAAAAGCACGACTACGATGAAGAGAGCGCCAAAGATGAGAAGATGGAGATCCACCCATTGAACCGCCAGCACGTCTCTGAGTACGACAAAGAAGAGCGCCCCCAACACCGGACCGTGAATGGTTCCGACACCGCCGATGAAAGCGATGAGAACAGCGTCGAACGTCCAGGCCGGAGAGAAGGTGTGCTGCGGGTAGTAACTTGCGTGATAGTATGCGAAGGCTCCGCCGGTGAATCCGGCTAAGGCCGTGGAGATCGCCAGAGCCAACAGCTTGTGGCGAAAGGCGCCCACTCCCGAAGCTTCCGCTGCGGCCTCATCCTCCCGGACCGCCTGAATTCCGAGACCCACCCGAGAACGAACCAACAGCGCGACCACGACAATAGAAACCACCGCCAGAGTGAAAGTCAGATAGTACCGGGGAATGATACTGTAAGAAGCCAGCGCCGCTGCGGGAATCGTGGAGATCTCTGGCATGAGATTTCCGACCGTGATGCGCAGGATCTCGGCGAGGGCGAGGGTGCCAATGGCAAAATAGGCGCCGCGCAGACGGAAAGCCGGGACTCCGATCAAGACACCGAAGGCCGTGGCCACAAGAGCACCGGCGGGCAGCGCAAGATAGAAGGGCGCACCACCGACCCAAAGTATTCGCGTGACCAATGCGCCGAGGCCGAAGAAGGCGGCGTGGCCGAGAGTAATCTGCCCCGCATACCCTCCCAGTAGATTCCAGCTTTGCGCCAGAGCCACGGCAAAGAATATTTGGACGCCGAGATTGAGCCAATCACCGCGGTTGGTAAAGACGGGGAGCACGGCAAATCCCACCGCGAGCAAAACACCCATAGAGAGTCGTTTCATAGGCGGCCGCCGAATAGGCCCTGGGGACGAGCCAACAAGACGATCACGAACAGTACCAATCCCACCACCTCGCGGTACGGTCCGCCGAGAAACGCCACACTCGTCGCCTCGGCGAGTCCAAGCAAAATGCCGCCGGCAAAACTTCCGAAGAGCGACCCAAGCCCTGCCAGCACCACGACAATCAGCGCCTTCAAGGTCCACTCGAGGCCGATGGACGGGCTGATGGAATACGAAACACTGACCAATCCGCCGGCGATACCCGCGAGTGCGGTCCCAAGCGCAAACGCGAGAAGGTAAGTCCTCCCGACCGGAACTCCCATCAGGGCAGCCGCCTCCCAATCTTCCGCGGTCGCCCGGATCGCGCGGCCCCAGCGCGTCTTTGCCAGAAACAGGTGAAGCGCGGTCAGCGTGGCCAAGGCCAACACCAGGCTGGTCAAACGGATGAGGGGGATTGCGAAGCCGCCGATCCTTGCCACGGCGCCGGCATAGGCGGTGGTCACGGCGCGTTCGTCGGCCGTCCAGAGATGAATGGCCAAGGTGTGAAGGACCAGCGTGAGACCGAATCCGATCAGAAGCGAGTTTCGGATGCGAATCTCTTCGTGGGCCTTGACCACGAATTGAAACAGCACCCAGTAAAGAAGCAGGCCGAGCACAAACATGGCCGGTCCGACGCCGAGGAGAGAGAGAAACGGATCAATCTGCCAAAGCGCAAAAAGCCAGAATGTTCCGTAACCGCCCAACATCAGCAGCTCTCCGTGCGCGACGTTCAAAACACGGAGAACCCCGAACGTAAGCGACAGGCCGGCGGCTGCTAGACCGTACAGGCCGCCGACCAACAGACCCAAAATGAGTTGCTGCGTGAGAATCATTCCCCGTCCGACGGCAACCGGCCTCCCACAATTGCTCTCCCACACAACTGGCGCGAATCATTCACGCTGAAACGGCGCTCTCGAACGGTGAGCCCTTCCGGGTCGCTGGCAATGGGCCTGTGCTTTGCAGCCGACTTCAAACCGCCGCTGGGTGATGGACGGCCGGAAGGGAACGGGCACAGCTGGCCAAGCACCGCACGAGTCATCGCAGCGCTGTGCTCCTGTGCCATCGCCCTACACGACCCGTCCGAGTGAAGCACAGCCTGGCGATCTCTGTCGCTCTGAATTTCCGTCGGATCGGGGTCACGAAGAGACGCCTCTCGCCAACGGCCCCAAATAAGCCGTGCGGACATGATCGTCCCGGAGCAGGGTTTGGCCTTCTCCTTCCTCGACAATCCTTCCTCCCTCCAGGATGTAGGCGCGCCGAGCCAGGGTGAGCACCGCCTGAACATTCTGCTCCACGATGAGCAGACTCATTCCTTCTCGATGCAGAGCCGAAAAAATCGCAAACATCGACTCGACGACTCTCGGCGCCAATCCAAGCGACGGTTCATCGAGAAGCAGCAGGCGCGGAAGCGCCATGAGAGCGCGCGCCAGAGCGAGCATTTGTTGCTCGCCGCCCGAAAGCGA
>DASQUN010000192.1:0-8606 GCA_035641275.1 Candidatus Udaeobacter sp.
AATTTCCCATTCGCTACGAGATCGATACGCTGCGCTGTATCTATTGCGGCTTCTGCGTCGAGGCCTGCCCCTGTGATGCCGTTCGCATGGATTCGGGTACTCATCCCGGCAACTTAGGATTTAGCCGCGAGGATTTCGTCGAAACCAAAGAAGTCCTGATGCAGCGGTCAAAAGAATTGGAAGAGAAGGGTAAAGAAGGGCTCTACGAGGAATATGTCAAACCGTACCGGCACGTGTGAGAGTCAGCGCGCGACAGAGAATCCGAATCCCAAGGAGGGGTGACCATGGCAAACTCCGAAAGCCAAAACGGCTCAAGGCAAAACGGAATCACGACGAAGCCGTTGCCGGCTTCGCACAAGATCTACGTTCATAACCATCATCGCCCGGACATTCAGGTCGCCATGCGAGCGATCGTGGTCTCTACCACGGAAGCGGGGCATGCGGGAAACGCTCACGCAAATCCGCCAGTCATGGTCTACGACACCTCGGGACCTTATACCGATCCGAATGTCGAAACTGACATTCGTAAAGGGCTCAGGCCGCTGCGTCTGGATTGGATCAAAGCCCGCGGGGATGTGGAAGAGATCGCCGCTCACTCTTATGTCAACGGCAATGGCAAGAACGACTCGAAGCATGATTTGGCAACCGAGCGATTCCCCGATGCCTCGAGGCGGCCGATTCTGCGCGCAAAGGCCGGCCGGAACGTTTCCCAGATGCATTACGCCAGGAAAGGCATCGTTACGCCTGAGATGGAGTACATTGCGATGCGCGAAAATATTGGCCGGCAGAAGGCGTCGGAGAACGTTGGCCACGGGACGGGGCGGACTCACAGCGGAAATAGTTTCGGCGCTTCGATTCCTAAATTCGTGACGCCGGAGTTCGTGCGCGATGAAGTGGCGCGTGGACGCGCGATCATTCCCGCCAACGTCAATCACCCGGAGAGCGAGCCGATGATCATCGGCCGGAACTTCCTGGTCAAGATCAATGCCAATATCGGTAACTCGGCGGTGGCTTCTTCCATCGAGGAGGAAGTTGAAAAAATGATCTGGGCGACGCGGTGGGGCTCGGACACGGTGATGGATCTTTCCACCGGTGATAACATTCACGAAACGCGCGAGTGGATTTTGCGCAATTCTCCCGTGCCGATCGGAACCGTGCCGATCTATCAAGCTCTGGAAAAGGTGAACGGCAAAGCGGAGGAACTGACCTGGGAGATCTACCGCGATACGCTGATAGAGCAGGCGGAGCAGGGGGTGGATTATTTCACCATCCACGCCGGTGTCCTCTTGCGGTACGTTCCCCTGACGGCAAAGCGAGTCACGGGTATCGTGTCGCGGGGCGGCTCGATTCTGGCGAAGTGGTGTCTTGCGCATCATAAAGAGAACTTCTTGTACACTCACTTCGAAGAGATCTGCGAAATCATGAAGAGCTACGATGTCTCGTTTTCGCTGGGTGATGGGCTGCGGCCGGGCTGTATAGCCGACGCCAACGACGACGCTCAATTCGGCGAGCTGGAAACGCTAGGCGAGCTTACCAAGATCGCTTGGAGGCATGATGTGCAAGTGATGATCGAGGGGCCGGGCCATGTGCCGATGCATCTCATCCATGAAAACATGACCAAGCAGCTCGAGCTCTGCCACGAAGCGCCTTTTTACACGCTGGGTCCTCTAACGACGGATATCGCTCCGGGGTACGATCACATTACCAGCGCCATCGGTGCCGCCATGATCGGCTGGTACGGGACGGCGATGCTCTGTTATGTGACGCCGAAGGAGCATCTCGGTCTTCCGGACAAGAAGGACGTCAAAGACGGGGTTATCGCTTACAAGATCGCGGCCCATGCCGCTGATTTGGCCAAGGGGCATCCTGGAGCGCAGATGCGCGACGATGTTCTAAGCCATGCGCGCTTCGAGTTCCGCTGGGAGGATCAGTTTAATCTCAGTCTGGACCCCGATACGGCGCGTGAGTTCCATGACGAAACGCTGCCGGCTCAGGGCGCCAAAGTAGCTCATTTCTGTTCCATGTGTGGCCCGCACTTCTGTTCGATGAAAATAACTCAGGATGTGCGCGACTACGCGGCGCAGAAAGGCTTGGCAGAGGAAGCGGCACTGGAAGCCGGCATGCAGGAAAAGGCCGAGGAATTTAAGCAGACCGGAGCAAAGATTTATCACGAAGTCGGCTCTTCCGGAAGTGGCGACTCCGCTCCAGCCGCGTTGAGGGCTGCGCCCAAGCCATAGGCCTCGACGCCACGGCTCTTTTTTGACTATTTGAAATCAGGCAAAGCCAACCGGCTGCAAACAGTTGGCGTGAACGTCTCTAACTCGCAGTCAGCCGGGTCAATGCCTCGACATATTTTTCCTGGGTTTTTCTAACCACTTCAGGCGGCAGAACCGGGGGCGGAGACTTCATGTCCCAGGGCAAGCCCAAAAGGTAGTCCCTCACGTACTGCTTGTCATAGCTGTCGGGTGTTTTCCCCGGCTTGTATCCGTCCGCCGGCCAGAAACGAGAAGAGTCCGGCGTCAACAGTTCGTCGATCAGGATCACGTCGCCATTCTCAATACCGAACTCCAGCTTGGTATCCGCAATAATGATTCCCTTGGTTTCTGCTATCTGACGGGCGCGGCGATAGATAGCGAGACTGTAGTCGCGCAACTTCTCGGCTACTGGGCGGCCGACTTTCCCTACCATTTGATCGAAGGAGATATTGACGTCGTGCGCGCCGACGGGGGCTTTCGTTGACGGAGTAAAGATCGGCTCCTCCAGGCGCGAAGCTTCGGCCAGACCCTTAGGGAGAATGATACCGCACACGGCTCCGGTCTCCCGATACTCCTTCCATCCGGATCCGCTGATGTAGCCACGAACGATGCATTCGACGGGAGCGGGAGCACTTTTCTTAACCAGCATGCTCCGCCCTTCCAGCTTGGCTCTGTGAGGATGACAGACCGCGGGAAATTCATCGACATGGGTCGTGATCAGGTGATGTGGAACGATGTCCTTCATCAGGTCAAACCAATAGACTGAGAGGGCGGTCAGGATCTTGCCTTTGTCGGGGATGACCGACGGAAGGACTACATCAAATGCAGAAATACGGTCGCTGGCAACCAGCAAAAGCCGGTCTCCCAAATCGTAGATGTCGCGCACCTTGCCTCGGTTGAATAGAGTCAAACCGGATAGTGTTTCTTCAGCCATGCTCGAAATTTTCTTTTTCGTCAGATTCTAACGCCGCCGCCCGACCTCCCAGAGGTTAACGCGGTGGTGGCACGTTCTATGGCGATGAGTCGATGGACTGCGTACAACCGGGCTGCTTTGTGCGGGCAGATGCAGGGATTGCAACCTTAGAGCAACTCCTTCACTTCCGCTTCATTGAAACCCGTGACTTTTTTCTTTCCTTTGATGATGACGGGCCGCTTGAGCAAGTTCGGGTCCCTTAACATGAGCTTGATCGCTCCCTCTTTGCTCGGAGGCTGCTGCTTCATGTTTCTCTCCCGGTAAAGAGGAGTCCGCGTATTGAGAAACTTCTCTATCGCATCATCGCCGATGATCTCTCGCAACTCCTTTTCGGAAAATGGAGTCTTGCCGTACTCGCGCTCATCGAAGTCGACGTTTTTAGCTTGCAAGAAACTTCTTGCTTTGCGGCAGGTCGTTCAAGTTGCCTTGTAAATGAACTTGATCTTGTCAGCCACGGCGTTCCGCAAAATATTATTTGAAGAACTTTGCGACACGCTCGAAAGCCTCCGGATGGATCTCATTGCGTTTGGGCCAACCGCCCTTCAATGGAACCGTCGCGTCAATAATGGCGACCGCATCGCCGAGCCAGCCCCGGAAGCTTTGCACTTCTCGGATGATTTCGATGTCCTTATCCCAGTGAACCCTCGTCGCCACCGCCCACATCACCTCGCGCTCGTTAAACACGTCGATATCGTCGTCCACGATGACAGCGAGCTTCAGATTGGGCATCTCGACAAACGCCTGCATGCCGGCCTTGTTCGGCTCGTTTTCGAACTCTTTCTTGATCGAGATATAGGCAATGCAGCGCCCGGCGCCCGACGGTGGCAGATGAATGGCTTTGATGCCGGGGATGTTTTTTTTGATGACATTGTAAACGCTTCCTTCCTTGGGGATGCTTCCGAGATTCCAATGATCCATGTGGCCCGGCCAGAAGTCTTCGACGATGCCGTTGCGCCGGTAGGTGATGGCGGTCACCTCGATGACCGGCACTTGCATCTCCACTTGGTAATAACCCAGAATTTCGCCGAAGGGGTTCTGCGTGTCGCGAACATGAGGAGGTATTTCACCTTCGATGATCACTTCGGCGTCGGCCGGTACCAGAAATTTATCGCCCCACGTTGTCGATGGCGTGAGCCGCAACGGCTCCCCTAGAAAGGCCGAGGCGGTCATATAATCGTTGTTTCCGTAGGGTGTCATGCAACAGGTCGACAGATAAAAAGCCGGGTGGTGGCCCAGGATAACGATCACCGGGGCACGCTTGTTCTCGGCCTCATACTCACAGGTCATCGCTTCCAGATGGTGATGCTTGTGGGCTGAAAAGCTCATGCGTCGCGGCTCGTAATATTTGTTTTTCGTGAACGTGATATCGTAGAAATCGCGGTGCAATCCCTTCATGGCGCACGTCATGGTCAGGTATGCGCCCGCATCGTCTTTTTGGTGCATTGGGATCGGGAGTCTTCTCAGATCCGCCTTGTCGCCTGTTAGAACAACCTCTTTGACCGGCGCTTTTTCTGGCGCAATCACTTCCACTGAACCCTGTTGTAGTTCTCGCTTCGCGACTTCCAAGCTGACTTCCATACTGGATTGGATGTGGCCCATCGCGAGCGAGTCGGCGACGTACTGGCGTGTGACCCAAGGATTGTAAAAAAGTGAAAACTCAGATTTCTCGCCGTTCAACGCCGGAACGTTTTCGAACAGGACCATCTTGGGCTCATTGCGCATGTCGAGGTGCTTGAGATAGGCCACGGTCTCATATTTGTTTGCGTCGATGAAGTTTTTCTCACGAATGACTGAGCCTTCTCTTCTGGCCCCTTCTTCGGCTATGAAACCCGGCAGATCTTTAGCCATGCGAATTCTCCTCCGGTCAATTTCAAAATCACGATATCCATTCTACTTAGTCGAATCCCCCTCGGAGTTCAAGGGAGTTAGCTTGCTACGAGCGCGCGAAAGGCGCGTAGCTTATTTCTCCAGCCGGAGCGACACAGGAGACGGAGTAAATGACGGATCTGTCGGGCCTTCTTTTCGCTGGCAGGATACCAAGGAAACTCTTCTTTCAATCCCAGCCGATCCATCACGATAGTCTTTTGATGGCAATACTTGCGGATCCCGTCGGCGCCGTGACGAAATCCGAAACCGCTATTTTTGCGACCGCCCATGGGAGCGTCTGGGATAATGTAATTGATCAAACTATCGTTAATACAAACTGTACCGCTTTCCATCATGGCGGCGATTTGCCGGGCCGTGCTCGTGTTTCCCGAAAATATGCTGCCGCCTAAACCATAAGGCGAGTCATTGGCCAACTTCAGTGCCTCTTTCGCATCTTTGACTTTCAAAATCGGGATGACCGGTCCGAAGGTTTCTTCTCTCATGACACTCATGCTTTGGTCCACATCGACCAATACCGTAGGCTCATAGTAAAGTCCCTTGAGGTTGGGATTCCGGCGGCCACCGGTCAGCGCTTTGGCGCCGCGCACAACCGCCTCATTGACCTGCGTTTCGATCTTCTTAAGCTGGGCCTCCGAGGTCATGCTGCCAATCTCCACGGTGTCTTCGCTGGGACCCTGGCGGATGGCGCGAACGCGAGCGAGGACTTTTTCGACAAATGGCTGGTAAACCGGCGCTTCGACATAGACGCGCTCGATGGACGTGCAGGCTTGGCCAGAGTTCATCAAGGCGCCCCAAACGCAAGCGCCGGCGGCGCGTTCCAGGTCCGCATCTTTGAGAACGATCATCGGATCCTTTCCACCTAATTCCAGCGATACTGGAATCAATCGCTCCGCGGCCCGATGCATGACCCGCTTGCCCGTCGCGATACTTCCGGTGAAAGCGATCATATCACAGTGATCAATCACCGCCTCGGCGGTTTCGCCGAAGCCGAACACCACCTGCAGGAGATTCTCCGGAAAGCCGGCCTTCACCGCCATCGCGGCGCCAAAGCGAGCAGAGAGGGGGGTGAGTTCAGACGGTTTAATCACTACGCCATTTCCTGCCATGAGAGCAGGAACCGCTTCGCCCAAAGTCAAAGTGAGCGGAAAATTCCATGGACTAATGATTCCGATGACCCCTCGAGGCGAGTAGGTGGAGAGCACTTTTTTCGCCTTCATCAGTAAGAAATCGGGACGGATAGTTTCTGGTCTCAGATAGCGGCGCGACTTTTTTGCCCAGGAACCGATAGCATCGCAAAGGTAAAAGAGTTCGTTGCCGTAAGCTTCGGCTCGCGGTCGTCCTGTTTCCGCTGTGACGATGTCGGCAAGCTGATCCTGTTCGTCGAGTAAAAGGTCGCGTAGCCGATAGAGCAATGCCGCCCGTTCCGCGAAGCTCGTGCCTTGCCAAGCCGCCTGCGCGTCGCGAGCTCGCCTGACCGCATGAGCGACATCGGCACGGGAGGCCACCGGAACTTCAGCGATCTGCTCCAACGTCGCCGGGCTGCGAACTTTAATTGTTTGACTCACGATCGTTTCTTCATGGGCAACAGTGGCTTAGTGAATGGGAACGCGCGCGAGCTGTGATGGTTGCACTCAGCTTCTATGGAGGCTCGACTCAACTGCGGGTCCAAGGACCTACACCATCGTCTGGCCACCACAAATATTAATGGCCTGACCGGTGATGCCTTTTGCGAGATCCGAGGCGATATAGCAAACGAGTTCGGCGACCTCATCCGCTTCTAGAAATCTCTTGATTGGCACCGCGGACACTGCCTGGGCTTTGAACTGCTCCGGCGTAATTCCCTGTCGGGCCGCCGTCGCTTTAATGCCCTGGGTCGCCATGTCCGTGTCAACCCAGCCAGGACAGATCGTGTTCACGGTGATACCGCGCTCAACGACTTCCAGCGCCAAAGCGCGTGTAAAACCGACCATGCCGTGCTTGGTCGTGCAGTAGGCCGTGTATCCGGGAACGCCGAATTTTCCCAAAACCGATGCGATATTGATGATCCGACATTCCCGGTGATCGGGCATATGTCGCAGCACCTCCTTGGTGATCAAGTACATCCCATTCAGGTTCGTATCGAGAATCTCATACCACTTCGCATCATCCGGATCATCGATCGTGCTGAGACCGGAGATGCCCGCGTTATTTACCAGGATATGAATTTCCTTCCAGTTGGCCGTGACGGTGGCCACAGCCCGTTGGACATCCCTTTTTACTCGTACGTCCATTTGTAACGGCAAGAGGGTGAGACCCAGTGAGTTGAATTCGTCAGCGGTGGCATCGAGGTGCGCACGGCTTCGGGAGGCGATAGCGACTCGGGCGCCATTTTTGGCCAGTTTGAGCGCAATGGCTTTGCCGATTCCGGTGCCGCCGCCTGTGACAATAGCAACTCGAGCTTCGGCCATCGTGGAAGGATAATCCTTTGGAATTACGGATACGTAGCTGTTTTTTCGGCAAAAGGCAAGGTTGTTTGCGCTAGGAACGGCGGGCCGAAGTCTTCAATGCAGATGGCGACGCGGCGGTGGTATCGTAATTGCTCATGCGGCGAGGGGTCGGTCGGCAGTTGGGCAACCAACGCTAAATAACTTTACAGATTTCCGGAAGGTATATTAAAATAGCATTCAACACAGGAGCTTATCTTTATGGATGTTACACAACTTTTGGCCTTTGGAGTCGAGCAGGGGGCGTCCGATTGTCACCTTAGCGCGGGTGAGCCGCCGATGCTTCGGGTTAACGGTGACCTTAAGAAACTGGATCATCCGCCGCTCACTAAAGAGGAAGTGCACGGTCTTGTCTATGACATTATGAGCGATGCGCAGCGCAAAAATTTTCAAGAAACCTGCGAGTGCGATTTTTCTTTTGCACTGGGCGACGTTGCGAGATTCCGCGTCAATGTCTTCATGCAGCGAAAAGGAGAAGGCGCGGTGTTCCGCACCATTCCGAGCAAGATACTAAGCCTTGAGGAGCTGGGAATGCCGCCAATTCTCAAACAGCTCTGCGAGAAAGAAAAGGGGCTGATTCTGGTCACCGGACCCACGGGTTCGGGCAAATCCACGACTCTGGCAGCCATGATTGATTATTTAAACAACACCTTTGAAGGCCACATCCTGACCGTTGAAGACCCGATCGAGTTCGTCCACCAGTCCAAGAAATGCCTGCTCAATCAGCGTGAGTTGGGTCCCCACACCCACTCTTTTGCCAATGCGCTAAGGGCCGCCTTACGTGAGGATCCCGACGTGATTTTGGTGGGCGAAATGCGCGATCTGGAAACGATTCAGCTGGCGCTGACGGCCGCCGAAACCGGGCACATCGTATTCGGCACTTTACATACTTCGAGTGCCCCCAAAACTGTCGATCGTGTGATCGACGTCTTCCCACCGACACAGCAAGCCCAGATACGCGCGCAGTTCGCTGAGTCCATCGAGGCGGTTATCACGCAGACGTTGCTC
>DASQUN010000193.1:0-10316 GCA_035641275.1 Candidatus Udaeobacter sp.
TGCGGCGGAAACGACGTCAACGTGCTCCAAGCCACGGGCGCACCGGTCGCTCATACAGTGATAGAAGAGGGGACCGTATTGCACATCAGGTACGCCGGAGTGCCAAAGCACTCGCAATCGCCCAATGCCGGAGCGTTGCTGACGGCTTATCTACATACACCGGAGGCTCAGGCGCTGCTCTGGAGGGACGACGGACTCGATCTCCACGTTTATCCGGAGTCAAAGATGAAGAAGGATGTGGAAAAGGTCCGGGCAGCAGGGGGCAAGATCGCGCTCAACACGCCGCAATGGCTGGCCTCTCTCAAAGGTTACAGCGAAACACAGAAGGAGCTGGAAAAGATTCTGCGCGAAGGCAGTGGCAGCAAGTAAGCCAAAAAAATACGCCAAGCGCTTTGCGCCAAGCGTTGAGCTTGAGGAGAAAATCCGATGACGCAGGCCGTTCTCAGATTGCCCGCCCGGCTGCTGGGTGGGCGACTGCAAATCTCTCCCGTACTGCTCTCTCTTTCGCTGGCTCCGATCACTGTGATCTTCGTGCTGGTTATGGCGATGTTCTGGATAAGTTTTCAAAGGGGAGTGTTCGGCACCGCGACGGCGATCTACACTCTCGAGAACTATCGGGAGATCTTAACCGATCCTTTCGTGCTTCGAGTGATTCAGAACACGCTCATTTTCGCCGTCTCCAGCACCTTATTTGCCCTTGTCATCGGTCTGCCGATCGCCTGGCTGGCGGAGCGGACGACCTTACCCGGCAAGACCGTCATTTACACCATCATGACCTTGGGTCTTCTGATACCGGGAATTTATACGGCGATGGGCTGGACATTAATCGCCAATCCCAGAATCGGTATTCTGAATAGATGGCTGGTGGATCTTTTCGGCTTTGAAAGCGGACCCATCAACATCGCGACTCCCATCGGCATGGGCTTCGTTCAGGGGCTCAGTCTCGCTTCTCTCGCCTTTATCCTCACGGCCCAGATGTTCCGCGCGATGAATCCGTCCCTGGAAGAAGCCGCTAAGGTGCACGGGATGGGCTTCGGCGGGATCCTGCGCCGCATCACGCTTCCGCTCGCCTTGCCGGGAATCCTGGCGGCGGTGATCTATATCGTTACCATCGGGGTAGCGACCTTCGATATCCCCGCCATCCTTGGTCTTGGAAACCGGGTCTACATGCTCAGCACTTTCATTTATCTCAAGGTCCACCCGCAGGGCAGTGGCCTGCCGGAGTACGGCATCACCGGAGCGGTGGGTGCTTTCATGATCATCATCGCGGGGCTTCTCACGACCTGGTACGGGCAAGTACTGCGACAGGGACACCGCTTCGAGGTCGTAACGGGAAAGGGTTATCGGCCGGCGCTGATTCCGCTTGGTGGCTGGGCGATTGTCGGGTGGTGTTTTATCGGCTTTTACGCGCTCATCTCGAAAATCTTGCCGCTCCTGCTGATCGCGTACGCCGCTATGACTCCTTATTTTGCTCCGCCCTCGGCGGCGATGATGAGGCGGCTCTCGTTCGTTCACTTTTACGGGATGGACTGGGACCTTGTAGTCCGAGGGTTAAAGAACACGATAACTCTGGTCTCAGTAGTGCCGCTGGTGGTGGTGGTCTTTGCTTTCTGCATTTCCTGGCTGGTCGTGCGGTCGCGCAATCGGGCTCGATACGTTCTCGAGTTTGGAGCATTCCTGCCGCACGCGCTCCCTGAGGTTATTCTTGCTGTCGGCGCGCTGATGCTCGCTCTCTTTGTCGTAGGAGATTTCTTGCCGCTATACGGTTCCGTTTGGCTGATCGCTGTGGTTTACGTGGTCGCTCGTCTGGCCTTCGCCACGAGAGCCATTAACGGTTCGCTGCTCCAGATTCACAAGGAACTGGAAGAGGCCGCATTCGTTGCTGGCCTGTCGAATTTTCGAACCGCTTGGCGAATTCTGTTTCCGCTTCTCAGGCCTGCCATGCTGTCCGTCTGGATCTGGACGGCGCTGCTCGTTTATCGGGAGCTGACCGTGGCGGTCTTCCTCGGCGTCCAGGACAACATCACCTTACCTGCCGTGGTCTGGAGCTATTGGTATAGCGGGGGCATTAACAAAGCGTCCGCGGTGACGCTGGTGATGACCCTCGTGCTCACTCCGTTGATCCTGGTGTTTTGGTGGTTCGGCCGGCGCAGCCAAGTCTCCGTGCAATAGCCGTCCGGTTAATGGGGCTAGTCTCACGACTGCGAGATCTCATACTGCTCGTGGCGAAGTTCTTGGCTGACCTTGATAATGATCTTGTGATTGATCTCTCGCTCTAAGTTGTCCAGGCTGTTGTTTTTCTCATCATAAAGGAAGTTCGCCACGTCGGGGTGGAGTCGAACAATGATGTTCTTGCCGTTTTCCAGATTCATCTGTTGCTTCTTGATCGCTCGGAGCACGTCATAGGCGATCGTCACCGAAGATTTAATCCGTCCCCGTCCGTCGCAGTGAGGACAGGGGCTAAGGAGTTGGTTCTCGAGACTTTCGCGCGTCCGCTGGCGTGTCATCTCGACCAACCCCAGCTCGGAAATTTTTAAGATATTGGTTCGCGCTTTATCTTTCTTCAACGCGTCTTTGAGTGCCTCATAGACCTTCTTCCGGTTAGCCTCTTTTTCCATGTCGATGAAGTCGATGATGATGATCCCGCCGACATTCCTCAGCCGCAGTTGCCTTACGACTTCCTGAGCAGCTTCAAAATTGGTTTTGAAAATCGTCTCTTCTTGGTTCCGCCGGCCGACGAATCGGCCAGTGTTGACGTCAATTGCCGTCAAGGCTTCCGTCCGTTCAATGATGATGTAACCGCCGGAGCGAAGCCACACGCGCCGGTCCAGCGCCTTCTCGATTTTTTCTTCGATGGCATAACGATCGAACAACGGCTCACTATCCGAGTAAAGAACGATCTTTGACCTCAATCGAGACATGAAGTTCCGCACAAAATCGACAATTCGTCGGTGATCCTTGGCAGAATCGACGACCACCTTTTCCGTATCCGGAGTAAAAAAATCGCGGATCGTCCTCGTAATCAAGTCCAAGTCCTGGTGAATAATCACCGGCGCCGCCGCGGTCTCCGCTTTCTGTTGGATCCGCTTCCAAAGTTTCGTGAGGAAGCGGAGGTCTCTTTGAATCTCTCTCTTGCTACGGCCTTCACAGGCCGTGCGGAGAATGAATCCGCCGTCGGCCGTCCCCAACGAGTGAGCAATCTCTTTAAGCCGCTTACGCTCTTCTTCGCCTTCGATTCGGCGCGAAATGCCGATATGTTTGGTATTGGGCATGAAAACCATGTAGCGTCCCGGAAGAGAGACGTGGGACGTAACGCGCGCACCTTTGGTTCCTAACGGATCCTTGGCCACTTGAACTAAGATCTCCTCGCCGGCAGAGATCCGTTTTTCCAACGGCAGGCGCCGCGCTGATGGAGGCGGTTTAGGCGCATCCTCGAACTCGACTTCGTCTCCGGAAGAGGCGATTAATTGCACGTCTTCGGGGATATCGAAAAAATCCGACGCGTGAAGGAAGCCCGCCTTTTCCATGCCGATCTCTACGAAAGCCGCCTGCATGCCGGGCAGGACCCGCGCAACTTTGCCTTTATAGAGATTCCCTGCTATGCCCCTTTCCTGCTTTCTTTCAACGACAAACTCCGCGAGGATACCGTCCTCCATAATAGCGATACGACTCTCCTGGGGTGTGGAGTTGATAAAGATTTCTCGCTTCATAGGAATCGATTTATCGACGCATCTGTAGAGAAAACGTGGGGATGGCGAGATACGGGTCGCCGGGCAACATCGGGGATCCCGCAAAGACCATTGGGTTAGCTAGTTGAGCTAGTTGTGTTTATAGAGTAAATTGCCGCTGACTTCAAGCCGTGTGCCAAGTCGAAAACGTTTCGGGAATTGACTTTCCTTCTCCCGACCGCTATTTTCATACCAACCTAATTTAAGGCTTCTCATGAGTTATCCAGCGACACTGCCTTATACAGTGCCCGTCTATTCGGTTCTCAATACCAAGGTCCTGATTCTCAATCGCTCCTATCTTCCCATTCACGTCACGTCGGTTCGCCGCGCTTTTGTCTTGCTCTATCAAGGTATTGCCAAGGCTGTAAATGAGCAATACCAGACCTTTGATTTCGAAAGCTGGAGTGATCTGTCCGTATCCGTTCATGATGAGTCCATCGGTTTGGTCAATCGGGTGATCCGCGTTCCGCGCGTCATTTTGTTGGTGGGTTACGACCGGGTACCCAAACGGCAAGTGCGTTTTAGCCGGTACAATATCTATGCAAGAGACAAGTGTATTTGCCAATACTGTGGTCGGAGGCTTCCAAGGCAGGAACTTAACCTCGATCACGTCATTCCGCGTTCTCAAGGCGGCACCTCGAGCTGGGAAAACGTTGTCTGTTCTTGTCATGAGTGTAACCGCCGAAAAGGTGGCAGAACTCCACAACAGGCGGCAATGACTTTAGCCAGAAAGCCTTTCAAGCCAAAATGGACGCCATTTATGCAGGAAACTTTTAGCCTCTCCCGCTACAAGGAGTGGATCCCCTTTCTCAATTCCGTCGATGTGTCGTACTGGAATACCGAACTTTTAGAAAAGTAGTTTTGCAGGTTTTGATTGGTAAGATATGTCGTTGAGTGCCACGGGTTTCGCGTCTTAGCTGCGTACATTCCCTTCGGGATGATGACAGTGCCTGCGGACCGAAACGAGCAAACCGCTCAATAGCCTGTCTCTTTCCTTATTAAAATTCGATTGTTTTACTTGACATACTGGGCTCCTTTGTTTTAAAACGAGCCAAATCCCTTCTCCGAAAGGAAGCTCCACATATAGTGGTGAGACGTGGGTAAGCCACTTGATATTGTAATTTTGCTTGACACCCATCCGTTGCTATGAAATTGTCGCATTTCAAGAATTCTTCCCTGAATTTCGGGTCAGGTTTTTTTATCTAAAACTCCCATGCGCCTCAAAAGCCTTGAAATGATAGGTTTTAAGTCCTTCGCCCAGAGGACTTTGGTCGAATTTAATTCCGGAATCACAGCGGTCGTTGGACCAAATGGATGCGGGAAGTCCAATATCGTGGATGCCTTGCGATGGGCTATGGGAGAGCAGAGTGCGCGCCACCTTCGAGGGCATCAGATGGAGGACGTCGTTTTCAACGGCAGCGATAGCTTACCTCCCACCGGAATGGCTGAGGTATCAATAACGTTTGACAATGAAGGGGGCCGAGGCCCGGCTGAATACAGCAATTTCGCTGAAATCATGATAACTCGCAGGCTCTTTCGTTCGGGCGAATCTGAGTACGCTATTAATAAGATCCCATGTCGCTTGAAAGATGTAATCGAGTTGTTTCTGGGTACCGGGGTTGGCAGTAAAGCCTATTCCATCGTCGAGCAGGGGCGCGTCGACGAGCTGGTAAACTCGAAACCTGAAGAACGGCGTGTCCTCATCGAGGAAGCCGCTGGCACGAGCAAATACAAGGGCCGCAAGCTTGTCGCGGAGCGGAAGCTCGAACGAACCCAGCAAAACCTCCTACGGGTCACCGATATCGTTCGGGAAATTGAGCGCCAGATCCGTACGATGGAGCTCCAGGCAAAAAAGGCCGAACGCTATCGCGCCTTGAAGACAGAGTTGCGGAGTAAAGATCTCGCTTATGCCGCCATTCAAAAACTGGCATTTAACCAAGAGATTGCTGAGGCTGAAGCGAGTCTGGCGGACGTGGAAAATCGCTTAACCGGAAATCTCGCCGCATTGCATGCGAAAGAAGCAGAGAGCGAAGCGATTCGCCTCTCATTGATGGAAGCGGATAAAGAGATCGGTACCCAACAAGAAGACGTTTATCAACACAAAGTACAAATCCAGGCGGAGGAGCAGCGCATCGATTTCTACAGGAAAGATCTTGCTCAACTCAGCCAGACCGACAGTGAGGCTCGCGCTTCGTTAGCCCAGCTCGAGGACAAGCTAAAGACCCTGGTCCAAGAAATCGAAGAATTGAATAAGGCCAAAGAAAGCTTCGTCCAACTTTCACTTTTCGAGGAAGGTTTTCTACGGGAGAAAGAAGTAGAGCTGGACGAGATCCAGGCTCAAATCCAATCGCTGCAGTCGGGAATGGATGGCGAAAAGGAAGCGCTCATCGAAGCCGCCAACCAGATCGCCTATCTAAAAAACGACGCCACCGCAAAGGAAAAAAGGCGCGCGGAGATCGACAAGGAAATGGCAAGAAGCCAGGAGGAACACTCGGCGGCGGCGAAGTCGTTGGAGCTTTGCGAGCAGAAGCTAAGCGACACAGGAAAAACCCTGGCCGCAGCTCTCGAGCAGGCACGCGAGCGAGCTATCGATGCTGCGCAAGTGACTGCGTCCCTCCACACGTTGGGCAAAGCCAAAGAGGATCAAGCGCGAAAGGTCGATGGGCTGAAAGAGCAAATTCAAGAAGCCCGTTCGCGATTGATTTCATTAGAAGATTTACAAAGAAACTATGAGGGTTGCCAGGAAGGCGTTCGTGCCATCATGCTGAAGCGGCGGCAGGAGGCTACGCCCAACGGAATCTATGGGCTGGTCGCTGAAGTGATTGAGGCTCCTGAATCCTATGAAAAGGCTCTGACTGCTGTTTTAGGGGATCGTCTGCAATACGTCATCGTGAAAGGACATGAAGAAGGAATAGAAGCAATTGAATATCTCAAGCGGGAGGTTTCCGGCCGAGGCAGCTTCATCCCGCTCAGACTATCACGCAAACAGCACCGCGCGCTCCCTTTAGGGGAAGCTGAGGTTGTCGCGCCTCTCCTCGAAATGATCTCAGTCAAAGAAGGCTACCGCGATGTGGCTGAGTATTTGCTGTCGGATGTTTTGGTCGTCAAAGATTTGAAAGCCGGATTGGCACTTTGGAATCGGAACGGCTTCTACAGCACGCTCGTCACCCCCGATGGGGAAGTGATCGATCCCATGGGCATTGTCACCGGCGGCAGCGGCGCGTCTCTCGAAGGAAGTGTTGTAACTCAAAGACGGCGTATTAGGGAGCTAAGGACGCTCCTGATCGAGTTTGAAGCTCAGCTTCGCGTCGAGGAACTGGAAATCCAAAAACTCAAAGAAGAGCTAGAGCAGACCGAAACCAAGAAATCTCTTCTGGGAGCCGAAATCCATCGACTCGAACTGGAGCGCGTGCGCCTTGACCATGAGAATTTATCTGCCGACCAAGAATTTGCCCGTCTTACGCAAACCGTCGAAGCGCTGGTTCAAGAACGGAGCGACGTTGCCACGGCCCTCCACCTGCTTAAGGAAGAAATCCAGAAATGTCACAGCGTTGCTCAGGCCCGCTTAAAAGAAAAAACTGAGCGAGAGCATTCTCTCCTTGAGAAGCAAACCGAGTTGATCGAACTCAAGAAGGCCGAGGAGGCTCTTGGCGAGGCCGTTACCCACTCGCGGGTTCGAAACGCCGCTTTGGTTGAGAAGCGGGAGAATACCCATCTTAACCTTGAGAACCGCTTAAAACTGCGGGCCGAGACTGCAGCACAGACCAGTTCTCGGCAGACACAGATCGATGAGATCCAAGTCCGCAGCGCTGAGCTCGCAAATTCGCTCGTCGAGGCGCAAGAATCTCTCCAGGTTGGGCGGGCCCATTTACAAAAACTGGAAAATCGGCTCATGGGGGATCGGCAAAGATACAAAACCATTTCTAAAAATCTCGCAGAGGTTGAAGAGTCAATCAAAGAGCTTCGGCCTCTGGGAGAGGCATACCAGGAAGAAAAAACTCGAGTCCAACTGGTCTTGGGGGAAAAACGCCTTAACCTTCAGCATCTGGCCGACAATATTCGTGAGAAGTACGAAGTCGAACTGAGCGAGGTCCAGCTCACATTTCCCGGAAAGGAACCGTCGACAGAGGAGTTGCTCGCGGATATCGACGAATTGCGCGGCCGCTTGGATCGCATAGGCGAGGTGAATCTGGCAGCCATAGGTGAGTACGAGGAGCTCACAACCCGGTTCCAATTTATGAACCAGCAGAAGGAGGATTTGGATAAATCCATCGCCGACTTGCAACAGACCATTATCAAGCTGAACCGGGTCTGCCGCCTCCGTTTCAAAGACAGCTTCGAAGAAATCAACGAAAAGTTCCAGTCCGTTTTTCCGCGACTCTTCAGAGGCGGCAAGGCCAAATTGGTTTTGACCGACGAGAATGATTACCTGGAAACCGGGGTGGAAATCGTTGTTCAGCCGCCGGGAAAGAAACTGCAGTCCATCACGCTGCTGTCGGGCGGTGAGAAAGCGCTCACCGCGGTTAGCTTGCTTTTCGCGATCTTCTTGACGAAGCCGAGCCCATTCTGCTTTCTTGACGAAGTCGATGCTCCGTTGGACGACGCAAACATTGATCGGTTCAACGAGATGATCGATGAGATGAGCCGATTTTCCCAGTTCGTCCTGGTCACGCACAACAAAAAAACCATGCAGGCTGCCGAAGTGCTTTACGGTATCACGATGGCGGAACCAGGCGTCTCTAAGGTCGTGTCAGTGCGGATGAATTAGCCTCATCGCACCCTGAACCGAATCGTCCTACCCCATCGCTCACGCCCTAAAAATCTGAAACAATATTGAAATGGAAGGCAGTTCTTTTTTTCAAAGGCTAAGGCATGGTCTTACTAAGAGCCGTGAGAACTGGGCGCAAAAAATGGGCGCCTTGTTTCAAAATCGGAGCTGGGATGAAGATTCGCTCCAAGCTATGGAGGAAAATCTGATCGCCGGAGACGTGGGGGTAAAAGCGACGCAGAAACTCATGGACCTCCTCCGTAGCCAGTCGCGCCGCGACGCGGAAGATGCGGGTCAAGAGATGTCGTCGCGATTAAAAGAGTCGATGATGCAGATCCTCCAGCCGGCTACAGCAACTCCAAGGCGATCTCCCCTTTCAGTGCGTCCCTGGGTAGTCGTTTTCTTGGGTGTGAATGGCGTTGGCAAAACGACAACGATCGGCAAGCTTGCCGCTCAATACCGTTCGGCGGGCAAAAAAGTGCTGTTGGTGGCGGCCGACACTTTCCGCGCCGCTGCGATCGAACAACTCGATGCCTGGGGCGACAAAGCCGGTGTCGAAGTCGTCAAGCATCGCGCCGGCGCCGATCCATCGGCTGTCGTCTATGATGGCATGCAGGCGGCGAAAAGCCGCGGGGTTGATGCGCTGCTAATCGACACGGCGGGCCGTCTCCACACCAAGCTTCATTTGGTCGAGGAGTTGAAAAAAATCCGGCGCGTAATCAGCCGAGAACTATCCGATGCCCCCCATGAAACCCTTTTGGTCCTGGACGCAACAACGGGACAGAACGGACTGCAGCAAGCACGCGTATTCAAGGAGGCAACGAACATCACGGGGATTGTGTTAACGAAGTTGGATGGTACGGCAAAAGGCGGCGTCATCGTCAGTATTCAGGAGGAGCTTGGTGTGCCGGTACAATATGTTGGAATGGGAGAAGATGTGGCGGATTTACAACCTTTTGATGCGGCTCAGTTTGTGCAGGCTCTCTTTGATAAATAGCGACGAGCCAAGCAAACGCAAGCTCTTCGTCTTGACTTCCCCGCAACGGGGCATTAATCTTGGAAAGTACGGCGCCAAAAGGACGCGCCGCTAAGAGACAATGAACAATCCGCAAGAGAATAACACCAAAGTGGATCTGGCCCTGACCTCCAACGCTGTTCAGCAGGTCAAAAATCTATTGTCTCGTGATAAGCTTCAAGATCACGGGCTGCGGGTCGCAGTATCCGATGGTGGCTGCTCGGGCTTTTCTTACAAACTGAGTTTCGAAAAGGAGCGGAGGCCAGACGACACAGTTCTAGAGTGGGACGGCCTCAAAGTCTACGTGGACCCATCGAGTGCTCTCTATCTGAAGGGCACAGTCATTGATTTCGTCTCTGGCATCTACGGCGGCGGTTTCAAATTCACCAACCCAAACGCCACCGGCACTTGCGGCTGCGGCACTTCGTTCTCCGCCTAATTTCACAGCCAACCCCTGTTTTCTATGCCCGCCAGGTCTACGGGTGGGGCACCTGGCTTAAGTCATCCATCCCAGGCTGCCTTTCGTTTACCCTTGAGCTTTGACAGGTTCGTTCCATCTTGCTAACGAAAACAATAACGGTTCGCGGAGAGTTCATTGAAAGCGGTTCGAATCCACGGGCACGGCGGTATCGATCAGCTGCGATACGAAGACGCACCGGAGCCTCAAGGTGCTTTTTCGGAGGAAGCGATCGTCAAGCTCAAAGCGGCGTCGGTGAATCATGTCGATATCTCGACACGGCGTGGTCTCACCGGAGCGGAGGTGTCCTTGCCGCACATCCTCGGCGGAGATGGTTCGGGCGTTGTA
>DASQUN010000194.1:0-10380 GCA_035641275.1 Candidatus Udaeobacter sp.
CTTGGGGATTCATGCTCTGTCTGTTTTGGCTGCTCACGTATTATGCGCTTCTATCTCTCGGGAAGGCACTCGGCGACCAAGGCATTCTTAATCCGATCCCGGCCCTGTGGCTTCCGAACATCGTCGTGGGAGGCATTGCCATTCACTTCTTCAATAAGGCGCTCCGTGAATCTCCGCTATCGCTTCAATCTAAGCTCGATGTCGTGTTCGCCTTGGGAGGCCAGTATATGGACCGACTCAAGCGGAAAGGAAAACACTTGAAGTCACAGCATGGAAGTTAGAAACCAAGTCACCTTTCTGCCTGTGGGTAGCATTCTCGATCGCTATTTGGTCCAGGCGTTTCTGCGCGTCTTCTTTACGAGCCTGGTCTGCGTTACGTCGCTCTATGTCATTGTCGACTTCTTTGACCGCATCAGCACTTTTCTCAATACTGGAGCCCCTATCTGGACGATCGTTCGCTATTTTTTCTACAAAGCTCCACTCTCCATCTCTCGGGTGATTGGTTTTGCCACTTTGTTCTCGGCTTTGTTTTGCCTCGGAATGATGACGCGAACGAACGAGATGACCGCAATGCGCTCCAGTGGGATTAGTGTCCAACGTATTGCGCTGCCTCTAATCATTCTTTCGTCGTTTATCTGCCTGTTCACCTTTTTCTGGAATGAAACCCTCGTACCGATTTTCGCGCGTCAGGCGCAAACAATCTTCAAGACCGAGGTTAAAGGCAAACAGCAGCAAAGCTTGTTCGGAACGGCGGATATTTGGATAAGAGGAGAAGGCAGCTTTATCAATGTCAATAATTTCGATCCAGCCACGAATACCTTGCAAGGTGTGACTGTTTTTCTTCTCAATCGCGATTTTAGTTTGCGCGGATTCGTGGAAACTCCTATGGCACGTTGGAATGGGCGTGGCTGGGAAACGACGGAACTAACCGCGTGGAATGTGCTGCCGGATGGAAAAATGGTCCCTGCAGAGTCAGCAGCCGTTCCGCCCATTACGGAAACGCCCGAGGAT
This sequence comes from Candidatus Udaeobacter sp., assembly GCA_035641275.1. GTDB lineage: Bacteria > Desulfobacterota > Binatia > UBA9968 > UBA9968 > DASQUN01. Next base: position 1,012 of record DASQUN010000194.1, read on the forward strand.
CTCAAGCTCCTCGCGCAGGACGCCGAAGAATTCGCTTTTTTCGACTTACAAAAGCAGATCTCCGATATGAAGAGCAAGGGCATCGACGCCACATCCTATGAGGTCGACCTCCAAACGAAGCTAGCCTTGCCATTGATTTCCCTGTTGATGGTCCTAATCGCAATTCCGTTCGCACTCAAGAGACAAATGAGCGGTGGCATGGCTGTCAGCTTCGGTTTGGCCATGCTTATCGGCTTTGGCTATTGGGTTCTCGCCGCGCTTTGCATCTCGCTGGGTCACAGCGGCGCGCTGCCACCGTGGCTGAGCGCTTGGCTGCCTAATTCCATATTTGCGATGATAGGATTGTTCTTCTTTACGGCAGAAGAATAGTTGGACAGTCAAGGGATTAGCCAGTTGCACGTCAGCTACAACGCGGTCACCATGGGCGCCCATCCTCGTGCGGTGAACGAGCGGCTCAGTCGACTCCCCGTAGGGCCGCGGACCATAACACTCGTTTCGACGGTTTAGACAGAGATTTATCGTTTAGAATACTGTGGACGTTTGCGCGCTTTGTGCCGACCGTACTTCTTTCGCTCCACAGCGCGGGGGTCGCGGGTCACAAAACCGGCTTTTTTCAGCGGTAAACGAAATTCTGGACTCAGCTGCATCAGAGCGCGTGTGATTCCGTGCCGGATAGCACCTGCTTGGCCTGAGCTTCCTCCACCATTGACGTTGACCTCGAGGTCAAAACTTCCCGTCGTCTGGGTCACATCAAAAGGTTGCAGCACAATCATCCGCGCCGTTTCGCGACCGAAGTACTCTTGTAAAGATCGGTCGTTTATCTTTATGGCGCCCTTACCTTGCTTTAGGAAAACACGGGCTACGGAAGTTTTTCTTCTGCCGGTTGCACTAAAGACCTTTTCCGCCATGACTTCTACTCCTATGAGTCCACCGCCAAGGGCTGCGGCTTCTGGGCCTCATGCGGATGTTCCGGACCCGCATAAACTTTCAGTTTACTCACCAATTTTCGGCTCAACCGATTTTTCGGCAGCATTCCCTTCACTGCCAGGCGGACTAGCTCCTCTGGTTTTTCTGCAAGCATGACTGCCGCGGCTTTTTCGCGGATTCCGCCAGGATATTCCGTATGGCGATAATAAACCTTCTTTTCCAGCTTCTTACCCGTAAGTTTGACACCCCGCGCATTCACAACAACCACGAAATCGCCGGTGTCTAAATTGGGTGTGAAAATGGGCTTGTGCTTTCCCCGCAGCACTTTGGCGATCTCGCTAGCCATCCGCCCAAGAACCTTGCCTTGCGCATCAATAACGTGCCATTGCCGCTGGGCGAGAGCTTGTTCTTTTTTCATCTTAACCGCCCTCTATCGATAGATCGCTCATGCCCCATGTAAGAACAAAAGTGGCGGGGCCGACGAGACTCGAACTCGCGACCTCCGGCGTGACAGGCCGGCGTTCTAACCAGCTGAACTACGACCCCGACAATAACAAAATGCCCAGTGGTGGGCGGTACAGGATTTGAACCTGTGACCCCCGGCTTGTAAGGCCGATGCTCTCCCGCTGAGCTAACCGCCCCTTGGCTGAAAACACCCGCCGCTAGCTCTGACTGGAGAAAAAACCTGCTCCAGCGCCTTCCACAACCTGCGGATCTTAACTCTCAAGAAGAAGCGATCTAGCTGAGGGAATCTTTCAAGATCTTCCCGGCCTTAAACTTCGCAGCTCGAGAAGGGGCGATTTCAATAGTTTCCCCGGTCTTTGGATTTCTGCCAAGTCGGCCTTTACGCTGAGAAATGGAAAATGTACCGAACCCGGAGATGTTTACTTTGTCTCCATTCTTCAAAGCACCCACGATATCGTCAAAGAGTCCGTTTACAATCTCCTCCGCCTTCGGTCGGGGTAATTCAGTCCGCTTTGCCATGGAATCAATTAGGTCCGCTTTGGTCATTATCCCTCGTCCTCCTGCCACCACCCGCTGACAAGGAGTGGACTTATATAGCAACAGCAATGCCGGGTGTCAAACCACCCGGCATTGGTTAGAATCGCAAAGAATTTATTGGGGTAAGATATCGGGACCCGGAACTTCCTCAACTTTCTCGCGGAAAGGAGAAGTTTCCTCTTTCGGCTCCGACTGGACCGAAAGACCCTTGAATAGGCCGTCCGGATCATCAATGACTAATGCCTTCTTTAATACCTGGTCCATGTGAGAAACCGAAGACAGCTCCACCGTCTTTAGAACGGTGGCCGGGATCTCTTCAATGTCCTTTTCGTTGTCTGCCGGAATCAGCACTTTCTTTATTCCGGCCCGGTGAGCCGCTAACACTTTTTCTTTCAGACCGCCGATTGGAAGCACCGTACCCCTCAAAGTGATTTCGCCGGTCATCGCCAAATCGTTATAGACGGGAGCCTTGATCAGCGCGGAAACCAGCGAAGTGGCCATAGTAATCCCCGCCGACGGCCCGTCTTTCGGAATAGCTCCTTCAGGCACGTGAATATGGACGTCGATCTTTTGGTAAAAATCCCTTTCTAATCCCAAGTCCATCGCCCGTGACCGCACATAGCTCATGGCCGCCTGCGCCGACTCTTGCATCACATCACCGAGTTTCCCTGTGATAAACAGCTGGCCCTTACCGGGCATAATGGTCACTTCAGTCGCCAGCAGCTCGCCGCCAAGTTCTGTCCACGCCAGGCCTGTCGTTACGCCGATCTTTTGCTCTGCCTCTGCTTTTCCATATCGAAATCTTTCCGGGCCCAAATACTTGTGTAAGCTCTTCGTGCCGACTTGAATGTGGGCGTTTCTATCTTTCTTCACCACTTCCACGGCAACCTTACGGCAGATAGAAGCAATTTCCCGCTCCAGGTTTCGCACGCCGGCCTCTTTCGTGTAGTGCCGAATAACCCCGAGCAGCGCATTGTCAGTAAAGGCGACGTTCTCGGGCGTTAGCCCGTTCGCCTCCTTCTGCTTCTCGAGCAGGTATTTCTTGGCGATGCTGAGCTTCTCAAGCTCCGTATAGCCAGCAATGCGAATAATCTCCATGCGGTCTTGCAGCGGACGCGGAATACGATCCAGTGTATTCGCCGTGGTAATGAACATCACCTTGGATAGATCATAATCTAAATCCAAGTAGTGATCATTGAACGTGGTGTTTTGCTCGGGATCCAAAACCTCGAGCAGCGCCGACGAGGGATCGCCACGAAAATCCGTCGACATTTTGTCGATTTCATCCATCAGGAAGACCGGATTACTCGATCCCGCCTTTTTCATTGATTGTATGATCTTACCCGGCAGAGCCCCGATGTAAGTCCGGCGGTGGCCGCGGATTTCCGCTTCATCTCTCACGCCACCCAGCGAAACCCGCACGAACTTTCTTCCCGTTGCCCGCGCGATGGACCGCCCGAGTGATGTCTTACCGACGCCCGGAGGACCGACTAAGCACAGGATGGGACCCTTAATCTTGCCTACCAGACTTTGGACTGCTAGGTATTCGAGAATTCGTTCCTTGACTTTTTCCAGCCCGTAATGGTCTTCTTCAAGCACCTTTTCGGCTTCGTTGATATCGAGTTTGTCGTCAGTCAATTCGTTCCATGGAAGACTGAGAATCCAGTCAATATAATTTCTCACGACCGTGGCTTCCGCCGACATCGGGGACATCATTTTTAGCTTCTTCAATTCCTTTTCAACCTTGTCCCTCGCCTCGGCGGAGAGTTTCTTTTGCTTGAGTTTTTCCTCGATCTCTTGAATCTCATTCTTGAACTCGTCTTTTTCACCGAGCTCCTTCTGGATGGCCCGCATCTGTTCATTCAGGTAGTATTCTTTCTGCGAGCGCTCCATCTGTTTCTTGACGCGCGACCGAATGCGCCGCTCTACTTCGAGGATTTCGATTTCCGCGCGCATATGTCCAAGCACCTTCTCGAGTCGCTCGGCAGCATTAAAAGTCTCGAGAAGATTTTGCCGATCTTCAATCTTGATCCCGAGATGAGCGACAATCGTATCTGCAAGCCGCCCGGGATCATCGATAGACGAAACCGACATCACCATTTCCGGCGGAATCTTTTTCTTAAGTTTGACATAGTTCTCAAATGTCGTGTGCACTTCGCGCGTCAACGCCTCGACTTCCGTATTGCGCTCAACGATTTCCTGAGCCTCTTCGACCTCCACCAAGAAGAAGTCCGAATTACTGACGAAGCGAACGACTTTCGCCCGCTTCTTGCCTTCGATAAGGACCTTGACAGTACCATCGGGAAGCTTGAGCATCTGGACGACGGTGCCCAAGGTCCCGATTTTATAGATATCCTCCTCCGTGGGTTCATTGGTCTTGGCGTCCTTCTGGGAAGACAGAAAAATCGGGCTCTGCTTTTGCGTCGCCTCTTCCAAAGCTTTAATCGATCGTTGCCGACCGACAAAGAGGGGCACAACCATGTGGGGGAAAACGATGATGTCCCGTAGAGGTAGCAGGGGCACTCGTGTCGGACCAGCCATCGCGTCTCTATCGTCTCTTTTCTCGTTCCGAAATAACATAGGTCCTCCTACGCGCTCTCCGCGGCCTTGGTGTATACAACAATTGGAGGTTCATTCTTATCAACCACGTCCTCAGAGATAACGACTTCTTTGATATTAGGCTGAGAAGGCATGTCGTACATGATATCCAGCATGATATTTTCCATAATCGCCCTTAGTCCCCTGGCGCCTGATTTTCTTTTCATAGCCTCTCGGGCGATGGCGCGTAGCGCCTCTTCGGTAAACTTGAGATGAACGGTTTCCATCTCAAATAGCTTGGAGTACTGTTTGGTTAGCGCGTTTTTAGGCTCTTTTAAAATTCGCATCAGCGCCGATTCATCCAATTCGTCCAGCGTCGCAATGACGGGTAAACGGCCGATAAACTCTGGAATAAGCCCGAATTTGAGCAGATCCTCCGGCTGAACGTCATGCAGCAGCTCGGTGGCTCGTCTGCCATCTTTGTCTTCAAGCTGTCCGCCAAAGCCTAAGCGCTTGCGCCCCGTTCGTTTGCGAATGATGTCTTCCAAGCCAACGAAAGCCCCACCACAGATAAAAAGAATATTCGTCGTGTCCACCTGCAGAAATTCTTGCTGTGGATGTTTCCTTCCGCCTTTGGGAGGCACGCTTGCCATGGTTCCTTCGATGATTTTCAGCAAAGCCTGTTGCACTCCTTCACCCGACACGTCGCGCGTGATCGATGGATTGTCCGACTTCCGTGAGATTTTATCGATCTCATCTATATAGACGATTCCGCGCTGCGCTTTTTCAACGTCATAGTCAGCGGCCTGAAGAAGGTTGAGGATGATATTCTCGACATCTTCTCCGACATAGCCGGCTTCGGTTAGGCTTGTTGCATCGGCAATAGTGAACGGAACCTGCAGAAATCGGGCCAGTGTTTGAGCGAGGAGGGTTTTTCCGGATCCGGTTGGTCCTAAAAGTAGGATGTTGCTTTTCTGAAGCTCCACATCGCCCGTAACCATCTGACTGTCAATTCGTTTATAGTGGTTATGAACCGCCACGGCCAGAATTTTTTTAGCGCGCTCCTGGCCGATAACATATTGATCAAGAACGCGTTTGATCTCGGCGGGCTTAGGAACATTTGACGAGGCTGTCAGGTTCTCGTCATGATCGCATTCTTCAGCAATAATGTCGTTGCACAAATCAATGCATTCGTCACAGATGTAAACCGTTGGGCCAGCAATGAGCTTGCGAACCTCGTCTTGGCTCTTTCCACAGAATGAGCAGACAAGATTTCCCGACCCATGTTCACCGTGCTTTGGCATAGAACCCTCGCTCTCTAAGTTCGCTTACTTCTTCAGGTTTCCATCGGGTCGGGTCGCAATGACCTCGTCCACTAAGCCATACTCCTGGGCTTGCTTGCCCGACATAAACATATCGCGATCCGTATCTTTCTCTATCTTTTTCAGACTCTGGCCCGTGTGCTTCATCAAGATATTATTTAACTCTTCGCGCATCCGGAGGATCTCGCGAGCCTGGATATCGATATCCGCTGCCTGTCCCTGAAAGCCACCCAAAGGCTGGTGAATCATGATACGGGAATGGGGAAGCGCAAAACGCTTGGCTTTGGTTCCTGCAGCCAAAAGGACTGCGCCCATGCTCGCCGCCTGTCCGACGCAGACTGTCGAGATCTGCGGTCGAACGTATTGCATGGTGTCGTAAATCGCCAACCCAGCGGTCACTGCACCGCCTGGGCTATTGATGTAAAAGAAGATATCGCGCTCAGGATCCTCGGATTCGAGAAAGAGGAGCTGCGCGTTGATTAAATTAGCAACATCGTCCGTGATAACGGACCCCAAGAATACAATCCGGTCTTTAAGCAGCCGAGAATAGATGTCGTAGGCTCGCTCGCCGCGCCCCGTTTGTTCGACGACGATCGGAATGAAGTTCATTTTTTGCGAAACCCCTCAGCCACAGAGAGCATTTTAGCCTTTTTCGCCTTGCTCATCAACCTTAAACTCCGGTGAACCGACCTCCTTGATGTTTGCGCGTTCCAACAAAAAGTTAAGAGTATGGTCGAACACCAACTGAGCGCGCAATTCATCACGGGCATCCGGCCTGGAATAGATGTCGCGCACTGATTTTCCGCGATCTCCCGCGGCTCTGGCAAGATTGTCGATCCTGGCTTGTACATCTTTATCGGGCACTTCGATCTTTTCAAGCTGCGAAATTTTTTCGACCAATAAGGTGGCCTGAACTTGCCGGACGGCGCGGGCCTCTAAGGTTTTGCGGGTTTCTTGCATGGAGGGCCCGGATTCGGATCCGGAGGCGGTGTGAGCGGGAAGCCTATTTTGATATCGCTCCATGAGGTAGCGCGTTTGCCGCTCCACCATCGCCGGCGGCGGAGTAAAACTATGACCCTCAATGAGACGGTTGACGACTTGTTCTTTGAGCTCTTCCTCTTGAATGCGTTTGAGCTCATTCCCAAGTCGTGTGCGGATCGCGACTTTCAACGCTTCCAGAGAGCCGCATTCTCCATGATCCTTGGCGAAATCATCGTCCAATAGGGGGAGTACTTTTTGTTTGATGTCGTGAACGACGACGGAAAACTCCACAGCCTTGCCGGAAACTTCACGGTTCGGATAATCTTCCGGATAGGTCAGCTGGATTGTCTGTTGCTTTCCGACTCTTAGCCCGATCAGGGCATTTTCGAATTGCGGCAGCGCTTTCCCCGCACCAATTTCAAGCAGATAGTTTGCGCCCTTTCCACCGGCAAACGATTTGCCAACAATAGATCCCTCGAAGTCCAGCGTCACAAAATCACCCTCTTGCACGACGTCGCGATTGTCAACTGGCTCCAAGCGCGCGTGGCTTTCCTGGAGCCGACGGAGCGCCTCTTCGACCTGCGCATCGGTGACAGACAGCCGGACCTTTTCAACCGCGATGCCCAAGTAATCCTGCACATCGATATTGGGCTTGACTTCGAACACGGCGGAAAACGAAAAAGCGCGGCCTTCCTCTAAATCGTCGGCTTCGATTTCAGGTTGCGAAACAATTTGTAACCTACGTTCCTTGATCACCTCTCCGAGAGTATCCTCCACCAGATGCGAACGCACCTGCCCCCTGATCTCATCGCCATACATACCCTGAAGGATGCTCCGCGGAGTTTTGCCTGCACGAAAGCCCTTGACACGAACTCGTTGGCCCAGGTTCTGATAGGCTCGTAAAAATTCACCTGCAACCGTTTCCGCCGGTAGCTCGACACGAATTTTTCTTTGAATCGAACTCAGCTCTTCAACATCTATTATCTTCATGGCTCCATACGACAGGCAAGTGCGCTATTTCCCGCGGTAAGGCCCTATGAGATGAGACGCAACCTCGATGTTAGCCGTTGACGAGCATCCAACTGTTAAAAGCCCTTCTCCCACTGGTGCGAGAGGGGGGACTCGAACCCCCACGGTTGCCCGCTAGATCCTAAGTCTAGTGCGTCTGCCAGTTCCGCCACTCTCGCAGTGGGAGGTAATCACCGAAGCACAGTAAGAAACGCGCTGGACTAAGTCAAGTTCTGTGGGAACAAAACGTGGCGGCAAAGAGCGCGTAAATGATCGCCGGGTTCGACAGAGATCACAGAGCTCCAGCAAATGAGAAAAGAAAAACTGTTCGTGCGCTTGGCTGCCTTACGGGAAATCTGTTTGCCGGTGCTCAGGACAAGGACAAATCGACCGCAAGTACTCGTAAGTGTAGATTCCCGTGCTATGGCCATCTTGCCATGCAAACTCGATAGCGTAGTTGCCCACGGCGCGGATATCCTGCAGCGTTGCCTCGGGCACAGAAATGAATTTTCGTTGAGCGCCGTGCCCCTGACAGAGGGCACAGGGACAGTATCCACGGAGGTATTCCTCCGCGTACTCTCCCACGTGGCCATCGTCCCAGGTAATCCGAACAACGCCTGCAGATTTGACATGGTTGATTTCAGTGGGAAACCGCGAATCCACCGGCACCCTCAAAGCTCAACTAAGCCATTTGCCAATGCCGTTATGAAACCTATCTTGGTCCGGTTGACCAGATAGGTACGTGCTCCGATATCGGGCCGATCAAACAGCATGGCGTCCGTCACAGGGATAAACCGTGACTTTGCCGCTAACAGATCGTGAAGTACGCCACCTGGCGCAATATGAATGTTTCCTTGGACCCAGTAGGCACCCACACTGAGCAACGCCCTGCTCATTTCCTTCTTGACGTACAAGTGCTCCAAACCCCCACGATCGGATCTGTACTGCGGGCTCAAGTCGGCGATTAAAAATACTTCCTGCATGTAAATGAGATACTCCTCGGAACCCGCACTCACGGCTTTTCGGCTCACCGTTTCCAGCGTTCCGTCTTTCAAAGAGAAGACTTCGTCGCCGTCTCTTAGGACCAAGTAATTGCTGAGACGATCCTGATTCGTGACAAGAATGCCTCGCACCACGGCTGCTTGGAGGTAAACCTCCAGAGGCATCGTATATGTAAGGCCTTCTTCAACGGCCATTGCTCTCCCCGATCAGGTGAAGCGCGATTGCCAAGACACCCAAAATTATCTCACCAAAGCCAAGGCTTAACAATACAGACTCGGTGAGTTCGGATTAAGAACAACCGAACCAACCGCCTTACCGCAGCGAATGGGAGCGGGATTTCAAAACATTTCAAGGAAGACGTACGGAACTGCTTGAAAGATTTGGTGGGCCGCCGGAGACTCGAACTCCGGACCCGCTGATTAAGAGTCAGCTGCTCTACCAACTGAGCTAGCGGCCCATAGCCATGCGAGGATAAAGTCAGAACGCGCTAAAGAAAAAGCTCCCATAAGATTTGGGGTGAGTGAAGGGATTTGAACCCTCAACCCCTGGAGCCACAGTCCAGTGCTCTAACCGTTGAGCTACACTCACC
>DASQUN010000195.1:0-3151 GCA_035641275.1 Candidatus Udaeobacter sp.
CGAGCCAACAAAATCGAAGAAGTGTTCAGGACTTCGAGCGAGTTGCCGTAGGTGTCGAATGGGCGATGGCCTAGAGCGAAACGAGGTATTTCGGACAAACTACACTGGCAAGTTTCGCGTCGGCCTGACTCACAAAAGGACGAAAGGCGACGCTATGCTGTTTGAGCAGATCAGCCTTCAAATTTTTTCCGAAGCACGCGGGTGGATCAACAAACAAGCGAACGAGGAGGTAAAGGCGATGACAAATGAAATCTTCGGTCGAATGGCTTTGCTGCTTTGGCCGCTGATCTTTTTGGCTCCTCTTCTTGTCGGAACGAGCTGCTCCCCGCCAATGCGAGACAAACCAACCTCTAATCCCACGGTGAGCATTTCGCCCAGTCAGGTGGAGTACCAGCGGAAAGTCAAGGTGACGATCTCCGGCTCCGGATTCAAGCCGAAGCAGCAACTGGGGCTTTTGATTGTTATGGGCGGCGCGCCTTCCGACATCAGCGGCCTGGTCAAGCCGACGCCGGTGACCAATGAAAAGGGTGAGTTCTCAAGCGTCTGGGTTATCGATGGGGAGATCCGCAGGAAACTTGTGGCTCCGACCTCTCACACGATCGAGGTGATTGACGAAGAGTTCAGGACGCTCGCCAGGGCTACCCTGACTTTTAAGAAGCCGGAAAAGGAAGCAAAAAAGAAAATGTAGTCCAAATGGCCGTCGGCGCGGCACACGCGACCGGCGATTCTATATTCGTCAGGAGGTGTTTCCATGAAGCGATACACGATTTTTGTTGGTTGTTTTGCGCTTCTTCTGCTCAGCTCGTTGTCGTTCGGCGCAAGCTTTGACCCCCAACAGTATTTCAAGGGCAAGACTATTCGGTTCGTCACCGGCTCGCGGCCAGGGGGCGGCACAGATATCTTGCTCCGATATTTCGCCGCTAACTGGGGGAAGTTTTTCCCCGGCAATCCGCGTTTCGTTGTCACCAACCTTCCCCCTCATGTGCATGGGCTAAATTTCGTATGGCACGGTAAGCCAAACGGCCTTACGGTGTTCATGCACTCAACCGGCATCCTGAGAGAGCAGGCTCTGTCGCAGGCGGAATTCAAATCCGGCCAATTTAGATACGTTGGGGACATAGGCGACCGCACCGTTGTGCTGACCGGCTATAACCTCCCTTACCGTGACATCCGGGACGCCATGGGGGCGAAGGCTCCTCCATTGCGCTACCTGGACATTATACCGAGTGCGGAGGACATGCATCCGCAGGCCCTTGAGTTGATGCTGCTCGGGGAGTGGCTGAATCTGCCCATGAAGTTTGGAGTCATAGCAGAGCGCGGCACCTCGATCCAGCTGCTCGAGATCGAGCGGGGCAATGTGAACGTCATGATCGGCGGCGCGGGCCGCTGGTTCGGCCTGCCTAAGCTCCGTCCCGGCTGGGTCGCCCAAGGGAAGCTAAAGCCGCTGCTCGATATGACGTTTTTCGGCCGGCAGATGACGCCCAACGCGGAATTCGAGAGCGTCGAGAAGGTGCCGCATGTCTACAAGATGATCAACGAGCAACAGCGAGAGATCTGGACGGCGCTCATCGAGGCGCCCCAGGCAATGAGCAAGCCTATTGTCTTGGCGCCGGGCACGCCGGATGAGATCTTCGGCGTGTACAAGAAAGCCCTCGAGGACGCCATGAACGATAAGAAGTTCCGGGACGGCATCGAAAAGGTTACCGGCCTCCCACCGACCTGGCTGCGCGCCGAGGAGGTCCAGAAGGAGGCGATCGAGTCGGAACGGTTGTGGGCGAAGTACAGGGAAGAGGAAAAAAAGCTGCGTAAGAAGATGTATGACAAATACATCGGCAACTAGGCAGGCAACGCCTGGTGCATCCGTGGCGATGCTCTTCGCGTGATGGTCAAGGTGAGAGACCGCATACATGGAAGCCGTTCTTAATGCGCTCCCGTACTTGGGAACTCTCATTTATTGGGAAATGCTGGTTGCCGGCACGCTCCTGGCCATTGTTCATGGCCTCTTACCGGGAATCGGCTCCGTGCAGGTCATGGCCATCCTTCTGCCCTTCATTATCCTCTACGTGGAAGACCCGGCCGTGGCGTTGGTCTTGCTCGCCGCAATCACAGGAACAGGCAACACGCTGGACTCCTTGCCCGCTGTGGTTATCGGGCTGCCCGCTAGCGCTACGCAGGTCACTTTCCTTGAAGGACATCAGCTTGCCCGCCGCGGTCAAGCGGCCTATGCCATGGGAGCCGTTTACGCTGTTTCCGGGTTGGGCGGTATCATAGGCGCGCTGGCCCTGGGCGCGATCATCCCCGTGATCAAGCCGTTTATCTTGAGCATTGACCGGAGCGAAATTGCGATTATCGCGATGTTCGGCATTGCCATGGTCGCAGTGCTGAGCCGTGGGGCCATGATAAAGGGCATCGCCGCCGCCTTTTTAGGAGTCTTGATAGCGACGGTGGGAGTTGATCCTTTTACGGGCGCGCGACGATTCACGTTCGGGCAGATCGAGCTTTGGGAGGGCTTGCCGCTGGTTGCGGTCGTGACAGGAATCTTCGCGATCCCGGAGATGATCGACCTCACCATGACGCGGAGTGCGGTGGCCACCGCGGCCGCGCAGCTCACTCGGTCGGAAATGTTCCGCGGGGCGCTCTATGGGCTCAAGCGCTGGAGAGAAACAATCCGCCAGTCGTTATTCGGCGTTTTCCTCGGAGCGATTCCGGGCGTCGGATCCGGGGTGATCGACTGGCTGGCTTATGCTTTTGGCATCCTGTGGCGCAAGGACCGGAGCCAATTCGGCAAGGGTTCACTCGATGGTTTGCTATTCGCTGAATCGGCCCAAAACTCCAAAGAGGGGGGGCAGGCAGTGCCCACTCTCGCGCTCGGCATTCCCGGTGGAACAGGCTGGGTCATGATCCTTGCGGCGATGCTCATATATGGCATAAGCCCCGGTCCGCCAATGGTGGGTGAGCACGCGCACCTCACCATGCTGATCGTTTTCACGCTTGCCTTCGGGAACCTCCTGGCCACGATAATTGCCTTTTTCGGCTCCGTGCCATTGCTCAGGCTCACGACAGTCCCCTATCCGACAATCTCGGCGGTCATCGTCCCCTTGGTTGTTCTGGCGGCCTTTCTCGATATGCGAAGCTGGCTTGCCATTCCCAT
>DASQUN010000196.1:0-3738 GCA_035641275.1 Candidatus Udaeobacter sp.
AATCGCCGCCAATCAAGTGGAGTTTCATCGGGGGCATTCGCAGTTAACCGAGTTCCTCCTGGCCGGTCAGCGGGCTATTTGTTTTACTTGCTACTCGCACCATTTTCCTGTGCGCATGAAAAAAGGCGCCCCGATTCAACCGCTACTCACGGAAGGTGTGGGCGAAGTCGGCGGCTCTGCGATGGTAATGAAGGGAGCCCCACATCCCAACGCCGCGCTACTCTGGGTTCGCTGGGCCGTCAGTGAAGAAGGACAGAAAGTTTATGCTCAAGCGGGTGAAACTCCTGCTCATCCCAAAGTGGAACCTCTGGAAAAAATCCGGCCTACGACGCCTTACATGCTGACCATCGACGACGTCAGAGAGTTTCCGAAGTACGAGAAAACGTGGAAGGAAATCTTTCAGATCCGTTGAAATTCGCGAGCGGGCTTCCAGCTGACCGGCCGCGGCAACGTTCGACCGAAAAGTTTTTCAACGACGCTGACGGCCATCTGCGGCCTAGGCGCCGCGTCCATCCGCAAATCGCCTGGACCAAGCTGCGCGACGGCGCGGCGGTCGCGAGCGAGAAGTTGAAAAGGTGAATTGAAAAATGCCCGTACGGGATAAACGAAACAAAAAGCAAGAAAGTCTAGAACTAAATCTGACCGTTACTTGTGTAGCTTACTTTGTACAATACAGTTGACACCTTTCCGGTGCGGCGCTATAGCTCGCGTCAGCGAAAAGCGGGTCTTCAAATTTCCTGTGCAGATGGGCGCTGCAGCGCCGTGGCTGTGTCCGCGTAAACCTCTACGGACGAACAAGCAGATTGCCGAGCGAGAAGGAGTACCGTTATGGTGGCGATTACAACCGACCAACAACGCACGGGTCAGATATCTGCGGAGGAGCGCGAGCTGCGCATCCAGTTGGCCGCCGCGTACCGTCTGGCCGACAAGTACGGCATGTCCGAGCTGATCTACACCCACATCTCTCTGCGCGTCCCGGGGCCGACGCCAACGTATCTGCTCAACCCTCACGGCATGCTCTTTCACGAGATCACCGCTTCAAGCCTGGTGAAGATCGACTTCGCAGGCAACGTCGCGGGGCCGAGCGAGTGGCCGGTGAATCGCGCGGGCGTCGCGATCCATGGGTCGATCCTATCGGCGCGCCCGGACATCAACTGCGTGTTCCACACCCACATGCCGTACACGACGGCGGTCTCAGCCCTCGAGTGCGGGCTTCTGCCGATGTCGCAGGCCGCCCTCCGGTTCCAGGGGCTGAGCGCGTACCACGACTATGGCCGTGCGGCCACTGACCCGGCCGAATGCACGCGCCTCGTGAAGGACCTGGGCGATAAGTCGGTCATGCTCCTCCGCAACCACGGCGGGATCACGACGGGCAAGACCGTATGCGAAGCGTTCGTCGCCTCGTATTATCTTGAGAAGGCGTGTCAGTTTCAGATCCTGGCACAGTCGGCAGGTGTGCCGTTGGCCATGCCCGCGGACGAAATCATCGCCGCATCTGGGGGACGGCTCGCCGGCGATGAGCGCGCCTGGCCCAGCCTGCTGCGCATGCTAGACCGCGAGGACCCCTCGTACCGGGACTAAGCCGGGGAGCTGGCGTGTTCGCCTCACGAAACAATCAGAGCTGGATTACCGGTGCCACTCAGTCTACCGTTCCTCGTCGAGCACGTCTACCAGAGCATGGACCTGATGGGCGAGGACTTCTGGCCCTACGGGCTTGAAAGCAATCGGCACACGCTCGAGACGTTCGTGCGCTACATGCACGAGCAAGGACTGATCCCGGACCCGATGGCGCTGGAAACCCTGTTCCCGGAGAGCACGCAGCGGACGTTCAGGGTGTGACGCGAATTGGGGTCTGACTTTGAAGTCTCCATTTTCTTACCGAAGCCGAGACGCGGCCGCACTGTGGAGACGAGGATCGAGCTACCCAACGGACTCGATGTACTCCGTCAATCCGGAACGGCGTTCCCGAGCACGTGGTGAGTCATTCGGGATCTCAATAAATTAATATGAAAGCCCGACAGCAACCACTCAGGAGAATTGTCATGCGAAGATTTCTTGCCGCCTGTCTGCTCCTGCTGCTCGCGGGCTGCGGCGATAAAGTGAAGGATTTATACGATACCGCGCAGCTCGAAGAGAAGCAGTTCAACAAGCCGCACGCTACGGAGCTTTACCGGCAAATCGTAGAGCAATATCCCAATTCACCTTACGCGAGCCAGGCAAAGAATCGTTTGGCCGAACTGGAGAAGCGTTAATTCGGGAAGGCGTAAGAGAAGGGTGTGAATGCCGAAACAGGCGCGATTGTACCGGCCCCTTCCATTAGGAGCCCAATAGCCTGCGCGCCGCGGCGGCGCCCAGCTCCCTGAGCTTATAGACTTTTTCCTCGGACTGGTTTTCGAGCCGGTGAAACTGCTCGACGGTGAGCGAGTCCTTCGACGCGATCACGCCAAACTCTTTGAGCCATTTCGTGTCGACGTCGAGACGTCGGCTGCCGACGCCCATGCTCCGGCCGAAAATCTCTTGGCCGTCCCTTCCCAACAGCCAGTTGGCGAACACCTTGGCCGCGTTGGGATGAGGCGGGTTTTTGATGACCATCAAATGGCCGTTACCGCCGGTGGTGTAGAGGCCCTCCTTCGGATAGGGGAGCGGCACGACCGGCAAGCCGGCCTTGATAAACGGCAGCAGCGCGGAATAACCGATGCCCAAGGCGACCGCGATTTTCCCGCTGCTTAGATTCTCGCCCAGCAAGCGGAGATCCCGCGCGACAAAAAGCTTCTGCGCAACCAAGTTTTTTAGATACTCCTCGCCTTTGACTGAAAGCATGTGCGACCACATCGAATTGCCCGACCCCGGCGTGCGCGGATCGCTGATGCCGATCTTGCCCCGCAACTTGGGGTTCAAGAGATCGTCGAACGATTGAAACTCCGCCGGCTTGTACTCGTTGGGATTGTACCACAGGCTCACGGTCTGATAGGCGACGAAGGGATAGATAAAGCGTTTGGCGTTGTCCATCCACATGTGGCCGCCCCACCACTGCTTGGGATCTTTGACTTCCGGGAGGACGAAATAAGGCTCCATCGGCTCCAATGCCTCTTCGGCCAGTAACCCGGTAACGGCGGACTCGGTGCCACCGACGTTGAGATCGACATACTGGATCCCCGCTTTGGTTTCGCTGATGATTTTTTGAATGCTCGCGCTGCTGCGCGCCGACACGAACTCAAGGCCGATGCCGTGCCGGCGGGTAAAGGCGACCTCCATTGTTCTACGGAGCTTACGACTCGGCGGAATCGAGACGACCACCTTGCCTTCTTTCTTCGCCGCTTCGACGATCTTGTCCCACTCGCCGGGCTGGCCCTGGCCCGTTTGAGCCGCCGCGGTGCCCACGAGGTGTGCCAAAATCAGCGCCGCAACCACTAAAACTCCGCGCCTCATACCGGCTCTCGTCTGAACTCGAGCAGTCATTGAAAAAGTTTCTCCGCTAGTTTCATGGCCGGCTTCCGCACCCTCAGCACAGCTTCTTCGGAGCCCTTTTTCCCTGTCGTCGTACTTTTCCGCGGTCAACATCTTATGTCAATCTTTTTATGTCAATCTTTTCGAGCAAGGGGGAACAGAGTGTTGAAAAACCCTGATTCAGTGTTACAGGATCTCTTTGATCACGTCCGCCTAGTCAATGAAGAATGAAGGATTCGCCAAAACGGCGTACGTGCGTTTTGGAGACAGACACAGTGGCCGAGTCAAGAA
>DASQUN010000197.1:0-2532 GCA_035641275.1 Candidatus Udaeobacter sp.
TCTGCCCCTCAACAAAATTACCCTCCATCCGGATGCCCAACTGTCGCCTCACGGTGCTTTTCCCGCCGTCACAGCCAACGAGATAGGCTGTCTCAATCGCATCCCGTTGCCCGGTTTGGCTGTCAACAATTTCGGCAACCACTTTATCTCGATCACGTTGAAACGATTCCAGCGACGTGGCGTAGCGGACTTCGACAGCCGCTAGGCTTTTCACGTGCTGCTGGAGGATCGGGTCGAAGAAAGGCTTTGAGATCCAGAGCCGTCCCTCGGGGCTGTAGGGGGAGCGGGAATGGGGATCGCCATTGGGCGGATGATCGAAGCGCGCTAACTCATAGCCGTTTATCCGTGTCACAAAGACATAATTACGTGGATAGTCAGGCGGAAAACCGGAGCGGTATCTCACTTGATCGGCTATGCCCCAACGGCGAAGATGTTCGCACGTGCGCGTATTGACAAGATTGGTGGTCGGAAACTCGACCTTGCCGTCACCTTGTTCGACTAGAATACAGGAGATGCCGCGCCATGCGAGCTCGCTGGCCAGCGCCAAGCCGACGGGCCCGCCGCCGGCAATGAGCACCGGCGTGCGCTTCAAACCCTTGTCTCTCGCATTTGAAACAACCGAATCAGTCACAGTCATCGCTCCTTCAACGAAGAGCTTTCTGGACGAAACTGAAATCACAAACCTGACTGACAGAGATGGAAAAGACAAGCGCGAGAAGTGACCATCGACGAACGCATGTGAGGCCACTAACACAGACGATTTGAAACTGTCAACGAGTTGAAGATTGAGCTTGCGCCAGCGTGACCGGGCAAAGATCTGATCTCTAACACAGCGAGCGACGTCCCAAAATCCGTCGCCGCTTGTCAGTAGTGACCTTCATCACCGCCGGCGTCTCCGGGGTCGGTGTCGACAAATAGCTCCTCGATTGACATTTCTTTGCCGATCAACCCTTGTTGATGACAGTAGCGAATTATCGTGCTGAGGTTCTTTCTATTGGCCTCGCCCAGGCCGTAAGCCCAGGGATCCGGCCCCAGAGTCTTCCGTTCTTCATCCCAAGCGTGTGAAAACCAAGCGAGCGGCACAATTCTCGGGTTGACCACTCGCTGGTAGGAGATTTGCTTCGCCTTTTCGAAAGCCTTGACCAGGCTCACCGCCGCCCAAGGATATTTTTCGACGATCTCTCGCTTGATCGCCGTCACGTGCATGATGGGGAAAATGCCTGTCTGCCGGAAATACTCGCGCTCGACTTCTTTGTAGTCGGCGAATAATCGGCCGACTCGTTCATCGCCGCTGACGATCGGCTTTGGAATATAAGGGTTGATCATCGCCGGAATCTCTCCCTCCGCCAGCATCGCGTCCATCGATTTGCCGGGCGGAATCATCTCGATGTTTAATCCCGGCGGCGGGGCAAATTCGACATCTTCGCTGCGATCGACGAGCCAGGTAATTGCTTGGTGCGGAACGCCGTAATGTTCCTCCAAGATGCCGCGGAGCCAGATGTTGCCCGCCGGCTGGAAATTGGTGCCCCCCACCTTTTTTCCGATCAGGTCCTGCGGCGTCTTGATGCCGGACTTGAGGTTGATGAAGGCAAAGCCGTGGCGAAATCTGCGGTGGAGGAAGACCGGAATCGCCGTGATCGGCACGTTGCGAGTGCGCGCCATGAAATAGGCGCCGACGTTGAATTCGCAGACGTCGTACTCGAGATTTCGCGCCATGCGCCAATGGCGCTCCCGCGGTCCGTGGCCGGTGAGCACGACGAGATCGAGCCCGTCGGCCTCGACCATGCCGTCCTTCAAAGCCCGCACGATCTCGTAATCGCCGCACGTGACCGATAGCCGGATTTTGTTTGCCATCAGAGATCTCCTTGGCGGTCAATCCTGTTTAGGGTGCGTAGTCTGTCTGCCCTTTGCCAAGCGGGGCATTTAATCGACTCTGTAGCCTAGTTCCTTGGCGACTTCCGTGGCGAGACGAGCGTCGGCTACTTCTTCGAATGCCACTTTTCTGCCAGCGAACTGACCTAACAACTGAAGCGATTTGACGATCTGCTCAATGCCTTCTCGCGTAGGAACGCCACTGCCACTCGATGTCTTTCGGAAGTCCGTGTAGCTGTCTTCGGCCGTTTCTCGGTCGACTTTGATCGCCCGGATGATGAAATCAATGCTCTTCTCTTTCGACTGCAGCAACATTCGTCTTGCCATTTGCATAGAGCGAATGACCCGCCTCAACTCTCCTGATCGATTTTGAATCGAAGCGGTGGATGCTGTCAGTCCTCCTAGAGGCATCTGAACGTGCGCCCCAACATCCAAGAGCTCTCGCAAGCCCTTCTTTTTGGCGTAATAGACGAAAGGTGAGTTGAGCAGCGCCGCCTCGACGCTGCCGGTCTCCAAGCCGCTCATCAGTTGCGGCGCTCCCAATCCGACGATGGCGAAGTCCTTGGGATTTTCGCCCATGGTCTCGAGACCGATCCGCAATGCGACTTCAGAAGTTCCCCCTAGACCGGTCACGCCGATCCGTTTTCCCCGCAGCTCTTT
>DASQUN010000198.1:0-6543 GCA_035641275.1 Candidatus Udaeobacter sp.
AAAGGGACCAGTTTGCGGCTTGCTGCCAGATATTCACAAGCAACTTGCCAAAGCAATACGCCATCAGCGAGGGATTGCAGAAGATTACCGGCAGTCGCCTGCTTCGTGACGTCGCGTGGATCGTGGACGTAGAGCAGGACATTTGTATCAACCGCGTTCATGCAGTGATTCTCGGGTGAACCGTGGAGCTAGCTGTGGAAGCACGTTCTGTTGCATGCGCGCCACCAAGCTGCTGAGGATATTCGCCCGTTCCTTAGGATCAACAATCTCGGGTTGAGTCACCACAGGCCCTTGAACGATCAACTCAACTTCCGAGTCTTCGGGCAAATCGCAAGGGGTTTTAGGAATGAAAGCGCCTCGCCGATATATAGCTTTTAAGCTCTTGGACATATCAACGTTTCCTTTGTTGTCCTTCTTATTGCGTCTAGTGAATACTGGGGTTGACCTAACAACTGGAATCAATCTTATACCAATTCGTACTTAAATGTCAGTCTGGCCGTTCAGACCCTGTGTACGCCACTTTCGTTGGCGCCCAATTTCCTTGCCTCGGACCAAGCTATGTCTCAGTAGTTTCAGCGATAGCTGCATGCTCTGGGCAATAAGGTTCGGGCCAGTATCTTTGACCAAAAGATGGATTTGACCAAAAGATGGATGTGGAGGTCACCACATAGTTGAGCGCGGACGGACTGAAACGTTTTTCAGCTTGAAAAACCCCATCGCAGGTAACGGCCCACGGTGACGAATTTTGAGAACCCCGCAACTATTAATAACTTTGAACGTTTCGAACGTAATGCAGCGATTGAACCGTTCGATAAACTCACGGCAGGCTTTTTGAACAATTTGAACCGGCCCAGGTGTTAGTTTCCTTGAGACGACTTGAACTAAGCGAAGCGGTTGAACGTTTGTAACGACTGGAACGGATCGATCCCGTGGTGAACGGAGCGCAGCGATTGAACGGCTCGAACGTTTGGAACAGGCGCAAGCCAAAATAGTCTTGAGCTTTATGAAAGATAGTGGCGCGACCATTTCCTCGGTTGATCGCATGATAAACAAAACCAGCCTGCTGCCCGCGCGGGATTCTCGGCATGGCAGCGGTCTATCAAACCGCCGCCTGCGATCGCAATGGGAAAAGTAGCCTGTCCCCTTTATTCCCCCCGCATCCCCTTACAACCGCTCGCAGCCGTCGGCGCTCGGATGATGAAGTGCCGCGGCTGAGCGGCAACATTAACCCTGTAATTGAACTGTTTTCTCCTTCAACTCAATCTTCGGCAGATAGGCGGCAAAGACCTTGCCGTCCCGCTAATAGACCTTCTTAATCGTAGTAATCCAATCGCGCTTACCATAAGGGTGATGCCCGCGCCGGGAGCTTTGTATCACGCGAAAATTCTTCGCGATCAGTTCATCCGGACTGAGACGATATTCTTCCATTTTCTTCCATATATGTTTCGCGGTCGGTGCCGTGCTTTGAAAGGTGCCGGCCGCTTATCACGCGACGGTAGTCGCCGCAAATGCGGCACCGAACAAACTCGATGCCGTCTTCGCTATCGACGCGCCGTCGAACGCGCTTTTGCTGTCTCGTCTGGCTCATAAATTCTGAAGGTCGCGATATTGGCCTCTGAACGTTCTAGCCATTTACCGTAATCGTGGGGAAAGTGTCCAGCTCTGGCCGCAAAGATAGTCTAAAAGGGTCCAGACTGCACGGATCGTTTACATTTTTGGACCACGCCTTCATATTAATTTTTTGTGTCCGACTTTGCTTTTCTAAAGTAGATGTTAATCTGAAGCCTACTCGGTTCTTAGTTTACTCAGTCGTGAAATAAAATGAGGAGAGTGATCGTCCATGATCAGAGGAACCGTTTCGCAGGAATTTACGATCGTGGTCAGAGCGAAGCAGAAACCTGATGGGCTCTGGGTTCCTGAAATTCGAATCAATCCGAAACCCTCCCTTGAGACTCGTCGATCCCTGAACAAGGATCTCGCTTTCAAGAGCAGAACTGAGGCAGAAGCTTATGGGATGAAAATCGCCGATGAGCTGATTCACAAGATGAAGAGATAATAAAAAAGTGGACCATTACGACCAGTCTTGCCAAAATCAATGTGGACGGAAGACGCTACTGGCACAAACCTTGATTGCTATAGGCGGCGACAGCAGTTGGGCCGCGGGGGAATCCCATGCGAGATTGCTCCTGAATGTCAGAGTCTCGAAGCTTATACGCAACCCACGTCGGGACTAGCAGGTCAGCATCGTAATTAATTATGTACTCTGTTTGCGAGTATGCAATGATCAATACGCTTATTCTCTCGAACATGGCGCCGCAGCATGACCGGTTTAACAGGTGCACTTGGAGATGGCTTGAAGAAAACGAGCGGGAGTGGGCGAAACTGTGGAGGCCCTAACAGGTATCTCTCTAAAGAGTCCTGCCGCTGAAGATCCGACTAAGCCTCAAGCCGTGAGGCGTTTCAAGGCAACGGCCATGTGGTCTGCACCAGAGAAGGAGCCTGAACTGTTGGATTAGATCAGTGATTCATGGGCCCGGCCAACAATGAAGCAAAGAGAAGACGAATAGAGTGCGGGCGGATATCTAGATGCTGTTCGTCATTTCGTCAAAGGCGTTGCGGATTGTTTTTTCACTTTTTATACCAACGGACTAATGATCACTCTTTGGGCAAGGAGATGCATCAAAAACAGCCATATTGTTGTTGAAGAGAAAAGATTGCCGACAAAAAATCGTCGAATTTTCCTATGCCAGTCGTGGCATAACGATTGCTCCAAGCTGATGCATAGCAACGGCGAAGGTACCGAAGCGTTCAAACGAAGCAAAGGCGCTTAGCATTATTCTGGTGGAGCGCCTTTGTGTTGCTTGAGGGCGTGAACTTGGCTGCAATTGTGACTGGGAAATGTGCGGAATAGCTCGATCTGAACAATGGCAGGACGAGGAAGCATCTGGTTCCAGATATCCGACCTTTTCTCAGGCGGTGGATCCCATGGTACTGAAATCGAATGTTAAAAGCGCCAAAAAGCCAGGCCGCAGCCGTTTACAACCCAGTCTTCCTAATGAAGGCAGCATGGTCGATAAGCTCCCAAAACGCTATCTGTTCGCCAGCGACTTCGATCAGACATTGAGCTTCCATGATTCGGGTTACATCCTGAGCGAATTGGTCGGCATTCCAGCCGAGGAATTTCAGCGCAAGGCGTTAGGCATGGCAAAGCTCAATTTGGTTCAGCAGGGTGCGGAACTCGCCTACCTGCTGTTGCACGATCCCGAGTTCCGCTCGCGAGTTCGAAGGGAGCACCTGTGCGAAGTCGGGAAGCGCATTCTCTTAAAGGAGAACATCGAGCTCTTGTATGAAATTCTCGACCACGGCATCGAGGCTTATCATTTCGACTTCTATATTCTCTCTGCCGCCCCGGTCGAGGTGATCCGATCTGCCTTGGAAGGAGTCGTGCCCGCTGACCATATCTACGGGACAGAGTTTCGCTTCAATGCCTTGGGTGAGATCGAAACGATCGTCCGGGCCACAGCGGGATACGGGAAAGTTGCGGTACTCGATGAGCTGCAAAGCGCGCTGCAGATTGGGCCGGACCACGTCATCTATGTTGGCGACGGGAGTTCGGATATTCACGTTATGTTGCACGTCAATCTGCGCGATGGCTTCACGATAGCGGTTTCGGAGAGCAAGTCCGTCGCTCCGATCGCCAAGCGAACAGTACTAGGCGACAGCGCGCTTGCCGTGCTTGTGCCAATGCTGGAGAACATCGTTGGCTGGCAGCAGCCGCAAATTCGCGAGTTCTTCGAGTCGTATGGCTTTCTGATCCAGGAGTGGGATCGGGCCCGAACCGATTGGCTCACGCTCCGACCTGCCGGCGCCGAATGGTCACAACGCGACAGCGTTATCTAACAGTGGAGTCATCTCTCTGGAAAGCAATAAGAGAGAAAATCGAATCATAATTGGACGTCGTTCGCGTACGCCGTCCGTGTACCCGAAACAACAAGCCCAAGAACTACCGTGGACAAGAATAGCGCCTTCACCAGCTGCCGCTACTCCGCCAACATATCTGTACGGTTACAGTTGGATGAAAAGTGCGTAAACTCCGTAACTGCTACAACATTCGCGAAGACCGCTGAGAGCCGTTACGTGCTTCGATGACTAATGGGAAGAGAATTTAGCAAGCAGAAGCCGACGTTTGAAAGCTTCGATTTCTCGCAGAGCCGCCGTCTCCTGTAGAGACTTGTTTACCGTATCGAGGATTCTCATGTCGTTTTCCAATTTTCGCCTTCTAACGTCCAACTGATAAATCTCTTTTAATAGCTTCGCTTGGAGTTCTCTGTCAGTAGACATCACTATGTTCTCTCCCTCGGAAAAGTGACATTTTGCCCGGGTGTTTTGATGCTGACCCAAGTTAGTACACGCCGTGATGCGACAATGAGGCATGATCCAATGAGCAGATAGATTCCCTCCGGACATATCATTACTCCTACGCCGAGACTGACTGTTTCGAGTTACGCTTGCGTTACCAGATAATAAAGTTTCAAAAAAGATCGGTGCGCAGTCGGCAGCAACCAAGCTGCCGCCTTTCGTCTGCAGCGTGATCTTCATTTGCCAGCATGAGCTGCACGGGCGACCGCTAACTTTCGCCGTCTTGCCCGCATTGGGACTGATCCTCTACACCCCTTACGAGCAGCGCCGGCTAGCGCGGCTTGACGCCTAAAAGGATGCATTGGGACTTTCCCGGCGTGCTTCCGATGACATGGGAAGGAGGCGCCGTGAGCAGCTCAGGTTTTCCTCTGGATAGGAGGACTTGGAAGCCCCTCTAAAATTCGTTCTTTATTCGCTCGGTTCAGGCAAGCCAATGAGCTTTGCTTTTTTTCTTTTCGCACTTAGCTTTCGTATCGTTGGGACACTCCGCATATTGCGCCCCAGGAAGGCCGGCCAGATCTACACAAGGCCCCGTCACTTTTGTGGAAGAAAAACGGCGAGTGCCAGATTTTTTGCGCCGTAATTTTTCCGTCTTGACTTTTGTATTTCGAAGAATATGAGAGAAATCAGACAAGAAAGGAGATGAATCATGGCTAAGGAAATCAAAAAATTAGAAAAGAAAAAGAGCGATTTAGCTCCATGGCGACCGTTCCCTGAAATGGCAAGGTGGGAGCGCGACATCGACCAGATGTTTGAGAATTTTCTCGGGCGTAGATTGCGGACATTCTGGCCGGAACGATGGTGGCCGGCGGCGACGGAAATTTCCACACCGGCTGTGGATCTTTACGAGGAGAAGGATGATATCGTGGTGAAGGCCGAGCTTCCGGGAATGGAAAAGGATAACATCGAAGTCAACCTTACAGACAATCGGTTGACCATCAAAGGCGAAAAAAACAAGAACAAGAAATCAACAAAGAAAACTACTATCGATCGGAGCGCTCCTATGGTTCGTTCATCCGCACTTTAGAGCTCCCAAGGGAGGTGCAAACGGACAAAGTCAAAGCAGCTTTTAAAAACGGGGTCTTAGAGATCCACTTGCCCAAGACCGAGGAGGCAAAGAAAAAGGAGACTAAGATTGAGGTAGAGTAGGTGGCAGATTCAACGGGACGGATTGTGCCGTGTATAATCTAACCGAGAGAAGGTTCGTTGCGCCATTTTAGAAAGCTAATCCTCCTTGGGCTGATGGTGTGCAGGAGAAGGAGGGAGGGATGGAGGAATTGTGATCTATGACCAAATCGTTGTTCCCGACGATGTCTTGTCGAGAAACAAGACTATGGGAGAGCCAGCATGCCAACTTATGAATTTCGATGTGAAAAATGCAGAAAGGTCTTTGAGCTGAGTTGCTCGGTCACAGAATACGAGCGTAATAGGAAAAAAGGGGTTAAGTGTGCTAAGTGCGGAAGTTCAAGAGTGGTTCAACAGATTTCCGGTTTTCAGGTTAACACGGCTAAGAAGAGTTAGGACAGGCGTTAGGTCCGGGGTCGGACCGTGCTATGTCTCCATAGCTGCAGGGTTTTCGTTCCAAAAGAACGTGTTTTCTAGCCTTAGCGGCTCACTTTTGGTGCCGAAATCATCGTTGTAAGTGTCGCCCGGTTCTCGTAATGCATACGCTCCATCTCTGTGTTCAACTGTGCGATGCAGCGCTTTGCTGCCGAGCTGGCCCTTGACGTTCGCGACAAAGGCCAAACTCCCGACCGCAATTGCTTCCGACCAGCGATCGTCATGCACTGTGTGCCCACTCTCAAGCGTTTGCTCGATCCATTGACGATGTGCAGTTTGAAAATCTCTCACGTCGGCAAACCCGTTCAACTCGCTCAAAATTGGTAAGTCGATTATAACGTAACGCTTCGGAGGCTTCTGGATCTCGCGATATCCGCTTTGCTCCCAATCGGTGGGATGGCTTACCGCGCCCGCGCGAACCATGTTGAGATCGATGTAGACCAGACAGCGATGCAGATGCTCGTCGGCTTCGATGGCCGACGCGTGATAACGATCCTCCCAGAACGCCCCGTGCCGATTTTTCCGCTCATTATATTCTTGCGCCGTTCGCCCGGCGATGAGCTG